>JBARRE010000576.1:0-6652 GCA_049644065.1 Sedimentisphaerales bacterium
TGTTGCAGCGTTGCCAGCGGGGCTCGTCAGAGGCTTTCGAAGTTCTCGTAAACAAATATATGAAAGACGCGTATTTTATTGCATTAGGTCTTGTGGGCAATCGCGAAGATGCGATGGACCTGTCACAGGAGGCCTTCGTTCGAGCATACCGGCATATCAAAGACGTCAAGCCCGGCCGGAAGTTCTTTCCCTGGTTCTATCAAATCCTGAAAAACCTGTGCATTAGCCATCTAAGAAAACGACGGTACCGGCGGGCCAGTTCTCTCAATTCGGAGGACTGCCCCGAAGTGGCCTCCACGGACGATTGCTTTTCGCCCGAAGTAGTGGCGAGAAGAAACGAGATAAAAGACAAAGTCTGGCAGGCAATCGGAAAGCTGGACGAGAAACATCGCGAGGTGATTATATTGCGACACTTTAAAAACATGTCATACGACCAGATCGCCGAGGCCCTGTTTTGCAACAAGGGCACCGTGACGAGCAGGTTGTACTACGCCCGCAAGAGACTTGAAGAATTATTAGGCACGGGAAAAGGAGGTTTTATCCATGACATGCCATGATTATAAAGACCTGCTAATGGGTTACCTGGACGACGAACTGAGCGACGAGCAAAGAAATCGGTTCGAAGAGCATTTGACCGGGTGCCCCGAATGTGCCGGCGAGCTTAAAGAGTTCCAGAAACTAAAAGCAATAACCGACGAAGTGACCCTGGTCGAACCCGAGGACCGGATATGGCAGGACTACTGGAACGGGGTCTATAACCGTATCGAGCGCAGCATTGGGTGGGTAATATTTTCGGTTTCTGCAATCCTTCTGGCAATCTACGGCGGATTCAAGCTCATAGAGGAAATCGTCACGGATGCCACGACTGGAATGCTCTTGAAGCTCGGCCTGATTGCGCTTATCGTAGGGCTGGCAATATTGTTTGTCTCGGTGTTACGGGAAAGAATGTATTTCTGGAGTAAAGACCGGTACAGGAATGTAAGGAGATAAAGCGATGCTTATATCAACAACGGATACGATTGCAGGAAAGAAAATCATAAGACAGTTGGGACTCGCCAAAGGCAATACAATTCGCGCCCGGCACATCGGCAGAGACATTATGGCGATAATTCGTCACATGATCGGCGGCGAAATAACCGATTATACCAAGATGATGGCAGAATCCCGCGAACAGGCTATTGACAGGATGATAGAAGATGCTCAAAAACTCGGCGCCAATGCTATTGTAAGCATGGGTTTTTCAACGCAGATGGTAATGGGAGGAGCATCGGAGATTTTAGCTTACGGCACTGCCGTGGTTGTAGAGTGAATTATTGGATTAGTTATTGCAGTTTTTCCTGGTTCTTACGAAAGGAGACCAAATGGATGCGATAAAAGATTTCTTGAAGCCGGAGTTGATATGGTTTCTGGTAGGGCTTGTGCTGCTGGTCCTTGAGTTCATCATGCCGGGGCTGATTATCGGCTTCTTCGGCGTGGGTGCCTGGATCGTCGCGATTATCTGCCTTTTGAGCGCTTATGTCACCGGCTCGATAAACACCCAGTTGATTATATTCATTATTGCTTCAGTGCTGTCACTGTTGTTGCTTCGGAAATGGCTCAAAGGGATATTTATCGGGCATGTCAAGTCAAAACAGGACATGACCGAAGACCTTAATGAGTTCATTGGTGAACGGGTGGTTGTCAAAGCGAAAATCACGCCGAAGGCCGGCGGCAAAGTCGAACTTCACGGCACAAACTGGATCGCTGAAGCGGATGAAGAAATCGCAGAGGGAACCATAGTTGAGATTATCGCAAAAGACAACCTGACTTTGAAGGTCAAAGTAGTGTAAAAAACAGAATTGAACGACCGGTCATTAGTAGCAGTTAAATAAAAGAAACAACAAAATATAAACCATTTTAATTTGAAAGGAGATAGCCATGTTAGCAGCATTACCGGCAGGATCTGTTTTAACAATCATTCTTGTAGGAATACTTCTCTTCGCGCTGATCATTTTCTTCAAGACCATAAGGATTGTGCCGCAGAAACAGGCATACATCGTCGAACGGCTCGGCAAGTATTCGAAAACGCTTGAGGCGGGATTCCACATATTAACGCCGTTCTTTGACAGGGTTTCATACAAACACACGTTGAAAGAGCAGGCAGTGGACGTTGCGCCACAACAGTGTATTACGAAGGACAATATTGCAGTCGAAGTTGACGGTATCCTGTATATGCAGGTTGTCGATCCCAAGAAAGCCTCGTATGGAATAAACAACTATCAGTTCGCATCCGCGCAATTGGCCCAGACGACCATGAGAAGTGTAATGGGTAAGCTCGAGCTGGACAAGACTTTCGAGGAAAGAGAGACGGTAAATAGCGCGATTGTTGATGCCGTGGATAAGGCCTCAGACCCGTGGGGAGTTAAGGTAACGCGATATGAGGTAAAGAATATCCTGCCGCCCCAGAGCATCAAAGACGCGATGGAAAAGCAAATGAGGGCTACGCGGGAAAAGCGAGCAACTATTGCTGAGTCGGAAGGTGACAGGCAGGCAAAGATCAACCGAGCCGAAGGCGAAAAACAACAGGCGATTGCCCAGTCCGAGGGCGAAAAGCAAAAACGGATAAACGAGGCCGAAGGCCGAGCCATCGAAATTCTGAAAGTTGCTGAGGCAACGGCAAACGGGATTCGGGAGATTGCTTCTGCGATAAATGAAAAAGGCGGAGTCAACGCAGTGAACCTGCGCATCGCTGAACAATATCTGAACGAATTCGGCAAACTCGCAAAGACCAACAACTCGATTATAATTCCTTCGGATCTTTCCGACATAGCAGGCATGATTAAGGCGGCATCGTCAGTGATAAAAAGCGGGACGGTCGCTGACGCCCAGACGGAAATTGGCGGGTAGATGGGATAGAGTGATTGAGTAGTAAATAAAGTAACTTGTTCTTCTGAGCTTTGTAAGCAAGTAATGGAAATTGGATAACGATGCAGAACACTCTGTTTCTTCACGAAGAGATTTTGCTGCTGGCCCTGCGGGATGAGGAAGGTACTATTGCTTCCGGAACGATGTACCAGTACGCAATCGGCGCAGCGCTGCTGGCCGAGTTGTTATTGAGCAAGCGTATCGAAGTAGAGCAGTCCAGAAAGAGAAAACTGGTCAATCTTGTAAGCACGAGTCCTCTCGGCGAGCCGTTGATTGACGAATGCCTCGAAAAGGTCGGCAATGCGAAAAGACGTGCCGTGCTCCAAACGTGGGTATCGCGGTTTGCCAGCGTAAAGAACCTCAAGCACCGCGTGGCCCAGCAACTGTGCAGACGCGGCATATTGAGAGCCGACGAAGACAAAGTTCTGCTGCTCTTCACACGTAAAATCTACCCGGAAGTTAATCCCGGGCCGGAAAGGGAATTGATTGGACGGCTCAAAAACACCATTTTCACCGATACCAGAGATATCGATCCCCGTACTGTTGTTCTCCTGTCATTGGCCAACAGTACGGGCCTTCTAAAAGTAATCTTCGACAAAAAGAAGCTGAAAGACCGCAAAGCCCGTATCAAGCAAATTGTTAACGGAGAGATAACGGGAAAGGCGGCGACCGAAGCCATCCAGGCGATGCAGGCGGCTGTTATGGTGGCCGTTATCATGCCGGCCATGATGACTACGACGATCAGTCATTAAGCTTTGTGTAGAACTATGGATTTTGTTGTCGTTTACAAGGCTAATCCCGAGTCGGTGCAGACCATGCTGGGGCTGCTTCGGAAGGAAGGATTCAATCCTGCAACGATGGAGAATCCAAGCATGCCGGCAATTCTCGGCGGAGCTGGAGAAGGAACTTACTTAATCAGCATTACGGTACCGAGGGATCAGGCTGCAGGAGCCAAATCGATTCTGAGTAAATGGGACGAGGCTCGGCAGTCGGAAGTCGAACAAACAACAGGAAAACTCGCCGGACCGTTACTGCTCTCGGTAATGGTTGTTGCAGTGCTTGCCATAATTTTTCTTTTTATGGGTATTCTTTTGGATGCTGCCCCTTTACTTTTTGTAATTTGGCTTGTAGTCTTTGCATTACTGGCTAAAGTGGTAAAATAACACGAAACCAGAGAGCAAAAACAGCAAGTCACGGATAAGACTGCGAAGGTAAAGAAAATGGTCGGCATCATATCGAGGCCCGGTACACAGGAGAAACTGGAGATACTCAGTGCCGATGCGCAATACGACCTTGCCTGCGCTTGCGGCACGAGTAAGGAAGAACACCGACGGCGAACTGCGGAAGGCAAATGGATCTATCCGGTCACACTTCCAAGCGGGGGCAGGAGCATACTTTTCAAGACGCTGACCTCGAATGTTTGCACGAACGATTGTAAGTACTGCCCTCTCAGAGAGCAAATGGACGTTCGCAGGGTCAGTTTGGCGCCGGAGGAGACGGCAAAGGTTTTTCTGGACTATTACAATCAGCGAAAAGTCTTCGGACTTTTTCTCAGTTCGGGTGTCTTTGGCTCGCCGGATGCGACCATGGACAGGCTCAACGGCGTCGCAAGATTGCTGCGAAGAAGGCACAGATTCAGGGGCTATATTCATCTGAAGATTATTCCCGGAGCAAGTGACGCGGCTGTGGAAGAGGCTGTCTCATTGGCCAGTGCCGTATCGCTGAATATAGAGACGCCGGGCGAAAAGAATCTGGCTAAACTATCGCAGAAGAAAAAGTATATCCGGGATATAATCGAGCCAATCAAGCTCATCAGCAGGCTGACCGGACGCGGCTCGCGATACGAAAGGGTCAAGCAGACCACACAATTCATCGTAGGAGCCGCCGGCGAGCAAGATACACAAATCGTCAAGTATATGTCCGGACTGTACGAGCGATTAAAGATGCACCGGGTATATTTCAGTGCCTATCAGCGGGGCTTGGGGGATTCGTCTATCGCCGGCGAGCAAATTGAGCCGGAAAGCAAGGCGGATATCCTGATGCGCGAACATAGACTGTATCAGGTGGATTTTCTGCTTCGCAAATACGCCTTTACGGAACCGGACATTATCTTTGAGAATGATGGTAATCTCTCCTTAGCAATGGACCCCAAACATGCCTGGGCGCTCAGGCATCCTGAGTATTTTCCTCTGAACATCAATAAAGCATCGAAATTTTCACTTCTCAGAGTGCCCGGGATCGGGCCTATAACAGTAAAGCAGATTCTTCAGCAGCGAAAACAAAACCGTATAAGGTCCATCGAGGATGTGGGTAAAGCAGGAGTCAGATTGGAAAAAGCAAAAAAATACCTGACTTTCTAAGAATTATCGTTGTGGTGCCATCGTCAGAGTATATAATTCTCTGGCTAAATGCAACTAAGACCAATTTTATAATTGTGTAATTGCAGTGCAATGGAGTTATAGATGAGCAATCTCGTACCCACACAAGTATTCCTTACCAAGGGGCTTGGCCGGCATAAATACAAACTGAAGTCCTTCGAGGAAGCACTAAGAAAAGCGGGCGTGGCCCAACAGAATCTGGTTCAGGTTTCGTCGATTCTACCGCCGAAATGCAAGATGGTCGGCAAAGAGCGTGGGCTGAAACAACTTAGCCCCGGCGAGATATGCTATTGTGTTCTGGCCCGATCCGAAACAAACGAGCACGGCAGGATAGTGGCATCCTCAATAGGCGTTGCTGTTCCAAGAGATCGCAACCAATGGGGATACCTCAGTGAGGTTCACGGCCATGGAATGAATCAGCAGACCGCAGCGGATATGGCTGAAGACCTGGCGGCCGGGATGCTGGGAACAACACTCGGACTCGAAGTCGACCCGAACAAGGCATGGTCGGAAAAAGAGCAGGTCTACAAATCCAGCGGTCTAATAATTAGAACCACAAACATCACCCAGACGGCTCGCGGTCAAGAGGATCTGTGGACCACAACGGTAGCGCTTGCCGTGTTTCTGTTCAATTAGGGATGTCTATACGATTGAACTGATAGTTTGAGAATAGGCGTCTGATATGGGACAAACAACAAATTTCGGAGACTTGCCCGAAGAATATACCGCCCTGGAGAACGCAAGAGTGGTTGTAATCCCCGTCCCTTTCGACCGTACAAGCACATGGCTGAAAGGCGCGGAAAAGGGCCCGGCGGCTATCATCGAAGCGTCCGCCCACATGGAGCTTTATGATATCGAGACCGATTCGGAGGTCTATAAAAAGGGCATATTCACGGCTGAGCCTGTAGATGGACAAGAACTTCCTGAAGATATGGTCGAGATGGTCGCAGAGCAAGTTCAGAGGTATCTTGAAAATGACAAATTCGTCGTGGTTGTGGGAGGTGAACACTCTGTGAGTATCGGTTCGGTCAGGGGCCATGTGGCAAAAAACGCCGACATTACCATCCTGCAACTTGACGCCCATTCCGACCTGAGGGACGAATATGAAGGCTCCAGATACAATCACGCTTGTACAATGGCAAGGATTGTGGAACTGTGCCCGATCATGCAGGTGGGCATTAGAAGCATGGACTCATCCGAAAAAAAAGCTCTTGATACGAATCGCGTTATATTTGCCCAAGATATTTTCACGAACAAAAACTGGATCGAGAATGTACTGTCAAAATTGTCTCAAAACGTATACGTCACAATTGATCTTGACGTTTTTGACCCGTCAATAATGCCCTCGACGGGAACTCCGGAGCCCGGTG
>JBARRE010000577.1:0-7438 GCA_049644065.1 Sedimentisphaerales bacterium
GTCATAGGGGGTTTGGGTCTTGGATGGCCAATACACCGATATTGTCATACTCTGTTGATTGGCGCAGTGGTCGGCGCGCTTTGGGGTATCGCGGCATATCCGATGCGGAATTTATTCCGGGGGATAATGAGAGTATTCTACATCCCCTACAAAACAAGTTTACGAAAAATGGTCATCTCCGGTATCCTGGGTATTTGGCTTCATGTTTTGATTGACGGGGCTTATCACTTCGATGTAAAAATATTCTGGCCCAGCAAAAAGATGTGGCTATGGCAGATGATACACGGGCACATCACTCAAGAAAAGATAGAGACTATATGCATGTTATTTTTTATCGCAGCTTTTGTTTTATACATTTTGGCAGTGACCGTGTTTCGAAGGAATTGGGTGAGAGATAATGAGTGATTCTTGCATCTTTTCCACTTGCCCCTTATAATTGTGCCTCATGAAAGTAGTCATTTAGCTTTGTGATATTTGTGGAACCGGATTTATGTCAGAGATAATTGCAGAACAAATCAATTTATTAAAACGCGGCACGGTTGAAATCTTTACCGAGGCCGAATTGGCTCAGAAGCTTACGGAGGCGTCTAAGACGGACAAGCAGTTACGAATTAAGCTCGGTCTGGACCCTACCAGTCCTGACATACATCTCGGCCATACGGTTGTACTGCGTAAAATGCGGCAGTTCCAGGATCTTGGCCACCAGGCGGTTCTTATCATTGGCGACTACACTGCACGAATAGGCGATCCCACGGGACAAAACTCCACCAGACCTATCCTTTCGCCTGAGCAGATCGAGCAGAATGCAAAGACTTATTTCGAGCAGGCCGGCAAAATTCTCGATACATCGGCTGGAAAACTCGAGGTCAGATACAATGGCGAGTGGCTGGAGAAGCTCACTTTGATGGAGCTGATTCAGATAGCCGCAAAGAAAACAGTCGCCCAGATGCTCCAGCGCGACACGTTCAAGAAACGCTTGCAGGCTGATGTGGATGTTTACACGCACGAATTCCTTTACCCGCTGATGCAGGGTTACGATTCGGTTATGATAGAAAGCGACGTCGAGCTTGGCGGCACCGACCAGACCTTCAATAATCTCGTCGGTCGTGATATTCAAAAGGGATACGGCCAGCAACCGCAGATTGTAATTACTATGCCGATCCTCGTCGGGCTGGATGGCAAGGAAAAGATGAGCAAATCAAAAGGCAACTACATCGGCGTCACCGACGAGCCGAACGATATGTTCGGCAAGGTAATGAGTATTTCCGATGAGATGATGGAGAATTATTTCACGCTGCTGACCGACCTGCCGGCAGAGAGAATCACCGAACTCGTCGATCCCGGAAAAACGCACCCGAAAGAGGCGAAGGTCCTGTTGGGCAAGATGATTGTGAGTCAGTTCTATGATGAAACGGCCGCCGAGGCTGCCGCCGCCGAATTCGAGAAAGTTTTCGCTAAGGGTCAATTGCCCGACGAAATCCCGGAATTTGAATTGCCGCCGGAACCAATCTCCGTCAAACAACTTCTGCTTGCCTGCAAACTCGTCGAGACCGGCGGCGAAGCGAAGCGAATGTGTGCCCAATCGGCAGTTACTATTGATGGAAACAAAGTTAACGATCCAAACATTCAAATCACTCCTAATGATGAAATGACTATCCAGGTCGGCAAAAGAAGATTCGCAAAACTAAGGACTGATGGGGATAAATCTTTAACTGATTAAATTACCAGAGTTTAGTGCGTTGAGAAATCGATGCTCAGCCGGGAGCAAGCCTGCTTGAGCTTTTTATCTTGTGTCCATAATGGAATACCTGCGAGCATTGCGGCGGCTAAAAGATGAACATCCACGAAACCAAGTCCTGTACCCATCATTTTGTTATGTTCGATAAACAAAAGCAATTCCTCGTGTTCGACTACATCCAGCATGGGAAGTGACTGCATCAAAGAAATGATTTCAGTCCTGTTACTGATGTTCCCACAGGCCAATTCTCCGATAATAAAAGGGTGGATTGCAACTCTGCCCTCCTGTAACAGCTTCTGCAACCTGGAATTGCCATGCCTTAAGTGGGAAACCCATACCGAGGTATCGACAAGGACCATTATTTACTCCGTATTCGCCTTCGTGGAATAACGTGAAGTTTTTTTTCGGTGCCTCCCAGTTTAGATAGTCTTTTACTGCTTTCCTGGGCTATCAGGGCCTGTAAACCAAGTCTCACCAGAGATGTCTTTTCCTTGATGCCTGTTAATCTGGATGCTTTGTTTAGAATCTCATCATCTATATTTAGCGTAGTTCTCATACATATAAGTATGCATAATATATGCATACATGTCAACTAAATTTTTACTTTTTTTAGAAACCTGATTTTTATTGATACGTTAAGCTAAAAAAACGTGCAATCCCCGGTGTCCGCGCTTATAATATCGACTTATGAAACTGCCAGAATTAGAAAAACCTGAAAAATATGTTGGCCTGTATATCTTCGATTTCGGCGATCATACCGGCGTGGGCTTTACGGCTGAAGAAGTCGCGGAGCTTCTGGAGAGCGAGAAATACAAGGACGGCAAGGTCTACAAGATACACAAAGCCTATCCGGACGGCCGGCTCGAACTAAAAGGCGTACAGAGCGAGACGTTCCAGCTTGAGGCCGGGATGTTCTTTTATTCGAGCGAGCTGGAAACCGCCCAGCGGGATTTCAAGGGTCTGGTTAACCTGGCCGTCAAAAGTTCGCCACCTTGTCGAGCCAAAGTGCACATGGCTAAGTACGAGGATGATAAACTCGTCGTGGCATTGATTTATCCCGCCGAATACGATGGCGAGTTCAGCTCCTGGCTTCTGGATGGCGATTACAGGACCGGCGGCGCTGCCGAAGGCGGAGTAGGAGCGGTGCAGAGGTATTATGACCAGGAGCCGGAGATTCTGGACAGGCATCAATTGTTCGGCCAATCGGAAACAATAAGCAGGACCGGTAGCGAGCTGTTGTCTTCTCTGAAAATGGCGGTTCAGAGATAGCCGGCAAGCAACGGTAAATCGTGCCGCGTAAGACCGGCCGTCCGAAAGTGATGAGTATGCGCTTTTGCTATAAGATCAATTCATTCCTTGGATTACTTGCTGGATGGCTGTTGTCGTTGTTCGGCAAATCATCTCCTAAGACTGTGGTTGACGATTTGAAGCGGGCGGATTTCAAGACCAGCACGCAGCATCTGGGAGTTCGATTCAGTGAAAAGATTCGTGATGTCTTTCGATTCAGATGGCTAAAAGTAGCCGATAAAACAAATGATCGTCATTCCGAGCGAAAAGAAGAATCTCGTCCTTGCGAATAAGGCAGGATTTGTAGCGGAGACCGCTTTCGAGCGGTTTTCAAGGTTCGGAGCTTTTTTATGGCTGATTCTCATATCCATCCGGTACTCAGTGACAATGCCATAAAAGTCCTGAAGAGCCGATATCTGATCAGGGACGTTCAGGGCAGGTGTATCGAGACGCCGGCCCAGCTTTTCGGTAGAGTAGCGTCAGAAATAGCTCAGGCCGAAGCCAAATACGGGGCGAGCGGCAGTGAAGTCAAACAGTGGCATAAAAAATACTATGACTTGATGGCATCGCTGAAGTTCCTGCCCAACTCACCCGCCCTTATGAACGCGGGGCGGCGCGGGATGCTCAGTGCCTGTTTTGTCCTGCCGATAGAGGACAGTATCGAAGGGATATTCGAAGCAGTCAAGCAAACGGCTCTCATTCAGCAGGCCGGCGGCGGCACGGGATTTTCCTTCGACAAATTAAGGCCGACGGGCGACCGCGTAGCCTCAAGCGGCGGTACAACGTCGGGGCCAATCAGTTTCTGGCGAGTCTTTTCCGAGACGACAAACGCGATTCAGCAGGGTGCTTTTCGCCGCGGCGCCAATATGGGAATGATGAGCGTCGAACACCCGGACATACTGAAATTTCTGTACGCCAAACAGAACCTGGAGGCTTTTACCAATTTTAATATTTCCGTCAAGATAACCGATAGCTGGATGAAGATGGTCCTCAAGTCAGGCAAGACTTTGCACATCGTGAAAAATCCTCGCACGGGCAAGAGGTATTTACTGCCGCGACGAATCAATATAGCGAACTACACGATTAGCGACCTTCATAAACTCTCCGGCAAAGGCAAACCTGTATCGAAAGGGGCCGACAGGTTCTACACCGTCAGCGACATCTGGAAAATGATCGTCAAGTGTGCGCATAAAACCGGCGAGCCCGGCATCGCTTTTATCGACCGGATCAACCGTGACAATCCGACTCCTTCGCTCGGGCCGATAGAAGCCACAAATCCATGCGGTGAACAGCCCTTGCTCCCCTTTGAGGCCTGTACGCTGGGCAGTATCAATGTTGCCAGGTTCGTGAGCATAAATGAGAACCGAGCGAAAATGGATTGGCCGGCACTGGCCGAGTCGGTCAGAATGGCCGTGCGTTTTCTGGATAATATTGTCGATGTCTGCAACTATCCCGTAAGAGATACCGTCCGCCTGGCGCATGGCAATCGCAAAATTGGTTTGGGTCTCATGGGCTTTGCAGATTGCCTGTTTGCCCTTGGAATTCCATACGATTCGAAGCAGGGCGTCGACTTCGGTACAGAACTTATGAAATTCTTTAACGAAAAAGCGCACGAAGCCAGCGCCGAGCTTGCCGATCTGCGCGGGCCATTTCCTAACTGGAATAGCAGTATCTGGCAGACGGGGAAAACTCCGGAGATTCGCAACGCATCTATTACGTGTATAGCTCCGACCGGCACGATAAGCATTATCGCCGATTGTTCTTCCGGCATAGAACCGGTCTATTCGCTGGTGTTTTACCGCCAGGTATTGGATGACTCGAAAATGCTTCAGATAGATCCGGTTTTCAAACGAATGGCTGAAAAACGAGGGATTTACAGCGAAAAGCTTAAGAAACAAATTGCCAGGACCGGCAGTATTCAGAAAATAGCCGGGATTCCAGCCGATATACGCAGAATATTCCGGGGGGCGTACGATATTAAGCCGGAATGGCACATTCGAATGCAGGCCGCTTTTCAGCAGCATTGTGATGCCGCGGTCAGCAAGACCATCAACTTCAGCGAAAAAGCGACGGTTTCCGCCGTCGATAAGGCATATAAAATGGCCTATCGGCTGGGCTGCAAAGGAGTTACGGTTTATCGCCAGCACAGCCGAAAATACCAGCCGATGAGTCTTTATTAGGGCTCTTGCGGTCTTAAGGCCCCGGTCTTCCCAATCCGGCTGCGCACCAAACGGAAATTCGGAAATATTTTTCAAAATTCACTTGACGGGCAATATGTATACACGTATAATATATATCAAACATACAACATGCATGTCGTATGTAGAATGGTGTTTAATTGATCATGGTTCGTGATTAGATATTGGTGAGTTTTGAGTGGTATGAGGAAAAATCACAAACTTATGCCTTATTCATTATCCTCTTATGGACCTTTGTGGCTTTGTCGTGATGAGTCAAATATGTAAAACAAAGCCCGGATACTTGAGGCGATCTATGAGACGGATTTTATGGACCGTTGCCGTCGAAGTGAGACTGACTGAAGAGCCATGTGTGGGAAATCCGCACGCACGGTTCTGTGAGGGGCGTTGAAGTCTGCTATATGGTAAGATAATGTGGCACTCTTGATACCGAAAGGCAAGAGAAACTGAGAAAACAAACATTACTATGTGGCCCGGCTATAGTACGTCTACTCGACCAATTTCACGCTCCCGCGCTGAAAGAAGGAGTGGGAACAAGAGAAAAATCGGTCGCGGCAGCTACTGGTTAGCAGGATGAAGCAAAGATTTGATTCAGACTTAAGCGCAGCAATCAAGAAATCGTGCCGTCGGGCTGTTGTCGATACACGTTGTTGTAACGACCAGTCGATGTGTATAGGTGGAGGTGCCGATATCGCTGATTTTGGGGTGTTGCATATTTGCACGGCAACTCTGGCGCAGCCGATCATCGTCGGCATCAAGTGGAACGGATTTGATAATTTTACAGGAAATTTTCTTTCTCATTTCATCACCCCAACGAGAACTATTGTAGCAAAATCGCGAGGTGAAATCAAGAAAAATCTCGCCGACCGGAGCGGCTGACGGGATTAGTGTTTTGCTAAGGGTGATAATATTTGCGATGAGATGATTTTATGGGACGAGAGGCGAATTTGTTATGGATAACTATCGGATTTATCGTATAGAATGTCTGCGTAAATTCGGTAAGGAATATGCTGATGCAGATTATCGCCAAGTGCCCGGAATGTTGCAAAACCTGGCTGCTCGACAGCAGCGTCGCCGACCGGAGAATTCGTTGCCGGAAGTGCGGCAGACTTTTCAAGGTGCCAAAGCCGGACGAAGTGCCGAAGGCAGCCGAAGTGATAGAGCGGGCGAAGGGCACTATTTACGTGGACGAAGCCGGCAAGACCTATGGCTGATGATCCGGTGTGGGACTGAGAGAACTCCCGGGTTGCTCGATACCAAGGGCGGTCTCGATCCTCGCGATTCTTGCCGAGAATTCCGACAATCGGCCGTCGATGGAATCCAGTGTTGTGACAACGTGTCTGAGATCCGTACCGACCATAGCTTGATTCTCTTCCGTCAGGTCCATATAGCGTTCCATCAAACGCTCATAGGCGTCCATGACGCGGATGAGATCGGTTTTGTATTCGGGCATGGTGAGGTTAGGATGGATTTCGTAAGTTTTCTGTCCGCCCTGAATTGATGCCGACAGCCAGACCAAAACTGAGCAGGCAATAATGGCTATGAGGACGGCTAATGTATTTCTGTTTGTTTTCATGTGATTATCTCCAATTGACTATATTACGTTTATCGGCAGAAAGAAGGTGGAGTATCATAGGTAGAAGAAAAACTTCCTTCGATTGTGGCATTAAATTCACAATCGGGCAAGTGTGGCGGACCAAATATGGTTCCGATAAATTGTAATATGGCAGCGTGCTTTGAGGGCTGTGTTACGGATTCTTCGCTACATGTCCAATGTTTCGATGATTTCTTTCAAGGACAGTTCAGCGTAGCAAATAACGGTATCGGCCGCTCCGTAATATATTCTGACGTTGTCACCTTCGCAGAGCAGCCCGCAACTGAAGACCACGTTTCCAAAGAAGCCGTCACATTCGTAGCCGGCCTGGGGTTCAAGAATCGGCTTGTTTGTTCTTGCTATGATCTTCCACGGCTCCCGGCCGTCCAGCAGGACCGCCCCGAGACAGTAGCGATTATTTCGGTCGACTCCGTGGTATATTTCGAGCCAGCCCCGGTCGGTTTTGAAAGGTACGGCGCTGGCACCGATCTTCGCTTCGTCCCAGTGACCCGGGTTAGGGCCTATCAAACAGCGGTGGTTCCCCCAGGAGTGCAGGTCGGGCGATTCGGCGATCCAGATTTCCTGTTTCTTGAAGAGGGGGGAGGCCGGCCTGTGCAGGGC
>JBARRE010000578.1:0-13605 GCA_049644065.1 Sedimentisphaerales bacterium
GTACCCGGCGGCTTCCAGGTAAAAGTAAGGACGCAAAACGCATGAACACCAAGGGACACAAACAGGCCTAAATTCAGATATCGGCAAAGCTATTCGAATAAAAGCTTGCTTTGGACATATGTTAAATGCATAAAGGAATAGAATAAATTCGAAGGGATAATAAAAATGAAAAGACCAGACCGGGAAGCGTTCGTCTTAGTCGTTATTGTTGCCGTAATGCTGATTGGAGGTTGCAGCGGGCAAAATGAACCACCAGGTGTAAAGAAAAGCAGAACGATCGCCGCTGAGAATATAGAGCTGAGAAAACAATTAGCACAAAGCAGCAAAGAAATCGAAAAGCTCAAAGAGCAGCACGGCAAGGAAATCGACGAGCAGAAAAAACTGCTTCAAACATGCCTGCAGGAAAAAGAGGTCTGGAAAAATAAGTCCCAGCAAAACATCCGAAGCCAGGTAAAGGGAGTCCTCGACACCGTGCTGCAAGAGAACAAGAAACTTCGCGAGGAAAACGCCAGGCTCAACGCGCAAATCGAGGAACTACAAAAACAGCCGCAATAGGATGGTTTCACGCTTTGCGAACGGTTTCTGTGCGTTCCGGCAAGTTTTCCTTCGGGTAGCGTTTTTTCATTGCCGCGGCGACGAGACCTAAGAACATCGGCTGGGGCTTCAGCGGCCGGCTGGTCAGGCATGGATGGGCCTGGGTGCCGAAGAAGTACGGATGGCCCGGCAGTTCCAGTATCTGCATAATCGGCTGATTCGGCGCTTTTCCGGAGAATATCATGCCGGCTTCTTCCAACTGCTCGATATAGCGAGGATCAACCTCGTAACGATGCCTGAATCGCATCCTGACCGAATCGGCCTTGCCGAAAAGTTTCCAGGCCATCGTCTTTGCCTTTAGTTCGATGTCACGTCCGCCGAGACGCATGTTTCCACCAAGGCCTTCTATCTTTTTCTGCTCCGGGAGGATATCGATCACCGGCTCGGGACAATCCGGCTCAATCTCGGTGCTGTTGGCCTGAGTCAGGCCGCAGACGTTACGGGCAAACTCGATGACCGCCATTTGAAAACCAAAGCAGATTCCCAGATAGGGCAGATTATTCTCTCGCGCGTATTTGACACAAGCGATCTTTCCCTCTGCGCCGCGGGTGCCGAAGCCGCCCGGCACGATTATGCCGTCAACATCATCAAGGTGCCCGGCCGCGTTTTCATCGGTAATGTCGGTTGTGTCGATCCACTTTATTTTGACGTCGCAGGCCAGAGCGATGCCAGCGTGTTCAAGGGCGTTGATAATAGAAGCGTAGCTGTCGCGGACGGACGTGTACTTGCCCGTGATGCCGATGGTTGCCTGGCGATCTACCGCGCCCATCTTGTCCGCGAAATCGCACCACTTGGCCCAGGCCTTGCGTTCGTTTCGCAGATTGATCCGGTCCTCGATTTTCAGCAGCCTGGCCACTTCGAAATCCAGGCCGACCTCTCGAAGCATCGCCGGGATCATATATATACTGGCCGAGTCCGGCAGACTGATCACCCTCTCGAAGGGAACGTTGCTGTACACACTGATTTTCTGGCGCACTTTCTCAGTGGCAGGTCTGGCTGCCCGGCAGGCAATGATGGCCGGCTGAATGCCGCACTGCATAAGCTGCTTGATTCCCAATTGGGCGGCCTTTGATTTCTGCTCGCCGAGCGTCTTCGGCTCCATTATATAGGTCAGGGCCACGAAGCAACTGCTGTTCGGGCCCTCTTCATAGGCCAGCTCGCGCATCGCCTCGATATAGTAGGCGTTTTCCAAATCGCCGACCGTGCCGCCGATCTCGACGAAAATAATGTCGGCATCGGTTTCCATGGCCAACTGGCGCAGCTTCAGCTTGACCTCGCCGGTGACATGAGGAATCATCTGGACGTCCCTGCCGAGATAGTCGCCGTGGCGTTCCTTGTTGAGAATCGAGCTGAATATCTGCCCGCTCGTGGCAAAATTCGCCTTGCTCAAATCCTGGTCGAGCATCCTCTCGTACGTGCCCAGGTCCATATCGCATTCCATGCCGTCATCGAGCACGAAAACTTCGCCGTGCCGGAACGGATTGAGTGTGCCGGAATCGATATTCAAATAGCCTTCGAGCTTGATCGGCGCGACCTTGATGCCCTTATCCTGCATCAGCTTTGCCAGACACGAAGAGAATATCCCCTTACCCAGCCCGCTCATAACCGTGCCCACAACAAACACATAGCGGCACTTTCCCTTCTTATACCCCTTCGGCACCGGCGAGAAATACTCGCTCTCAGTCGAAATATCACTTACAGATGCTAATAGGTCATTTTCTTTTGCCATAAACCTTCCTTTTTATTTTACAAGTTTGCATGCGCATTAGTTTCATATAGATCTTTAATGATATTGTGGAACTCCTGTTTAATAGAACTAATGTCGATTTCATAGTTCATACGAATTACTGCGTTTATTTGAAGCGCAAGAGTCATACAATCCTCAATCAGATCATTAAAAACATTTTTAGATATTTTTTTATTCTTTGTCTTATAAGTATCAACCAAACTTGTTACATCAAGATGTATAGCATTATTGAATTTAATATAGAAACGTGGGTAAACTTCATTTTTAAAAATTTCAGGCAACTGACCTGCGATATCCTTGAGTGCTGGTAACCGCTTGATTTTTCCATTACTAAAAAGAGGTTCCTGTTTTAATTTTGCTATTTCTTTCTTAAATTTTTTGCTGGTTATCTCATCTACAACATCGCTAAATTTTTCAAGGATTTTTATGTTATTACATAATGTATCCTTCTCCCATCGTTGAATTTTAGCCTTTACAATATGATCATCTTTTGCATCAGAGATGTTATCAGAAACAGAAAGACACCAACAAAGTTTGATCAATAGTTCACAAAGGCACCGAAGTAAAGCTTTAGCTGGCATTATATGCCCACTTCGTAATAAAAGTATAATAGAACAACAAAAGTCATTTGAACTATTGAGAGCTGCTTGACATAAACCATCAATCGAGTTTAAATCTTCTATTTCATTCTGAATAAGTTTATTTGTTTCATTGAACCATTTGTCTATTGTCTCATTGATTTCCATTTTTCTTTTGCCAAACAAGGCTTTGATTTTACTACATATTTTCAGCCAAAAACTCTTAAATAAACTTATTAAAAGCACCTTTGTGCGCTCTATAGCTAATAAATACTGGCTTCCCGCATTCGCGGGAATGACAAGCCTGTTATTTCTGTCCTATTTTATATCTTTTAACGAATTCGGCGTATTGCTCGGGGGTGTCTATGCCGTCGCAGGTGTGTTCGACTTTGCCGACCAGAATACTAAAGCCGTTTTCAATGGCCCTGAGCTGTTCGAGCTTTTCTATCTTTTCCAGCGGCGTCTGCGGCAGAGCGGTTATTTCCAGCAGGAATTTCTTGCGATAGGCGTAAATTCCGATGTGCCTCAGGTATTGCTGTACTTCTCCGACGCCGGATTTCTCTCTGTCATACGGAATCAGCGAGCGAGAAAAATAAATCGCCTTATTGTTGCGACCAATTATCACCTTTACGATGTTCGGATCGGAAACCTGTTCGGCGTTTTGAAACTCCGCGGCGAGTGTAGCCATCGGGCAGTCGGGATTGTCAATTAGCATTTTAGCGAGATAGTCGATATTAGCCGGATCGATTTCCGGCTCATCGCCCTGGAGGTTAACGATAATTTCAACGTCAATATCGGCAACAGCTTCGGCGATGCGGTCGGTGCCGCTCTGATGGTCGGGCGAAGTCAGAACGCACTCGGCGCCGAAAGTTTCAGCGGCGGCAGCGACTTTTTCGTCGTCGGCTGCGATAATGACCTTCTCGGGCAGTTTCGCCAGGCAGGCCCGCTCGTAAGTGTGCTGGATCAGGAATTTTCCGGTATCTTTGGCGAGAACTTTGCCGGCGAACCGGGTGGAGCTAAAACGTGCCGGTATAACAGCAACAATCTTCATTTTTGTTCAGCCTTTATTATAAAAAGTCTCTTTGCCGGGCAAGTTATATAAATTCAGGGATCTCAATCGCCGCGATGTCTGTGCAGCTTCGAAATTCCAACTGGGCTTTTATCATAACCGGTAAAAAGAGATCTGTCAACAAAGCTAATCAGAAATTTTCGTTTTTTGCACAATATTCCTGGATGCGGAATTTCTCGCAAAACAAGCCGGAATAGTTGCTTTTCAAATCCGCCGGATTTAGGTATAATTCGCAGCATTATATACAGCGTGGGATATTCCTGGGAAACGGGCATCTTTTGGAACGATGATATGCTTTACGGCGTCCACAGATGTAACGAGTTATTCTTAGCCGAACAGTCTCAAACAAGGAGTAAGTCCATGAATAAGCTGAAAAACGTTGTTCTCACCACCATTTTGCTGATGGCCTGCTGTCAAGTTGTTCTTATCGCGGAGACTTCCACCTCCATCGAGCCTCAGGACGCCCTGGTCCTGGTCATTATGCGTTCCTATATGGGAAGACGTGCCGGCAATGGTTTCGTGATTGGCGACGGCACACTGGTCGTAACGGCACATCATTTAGTTTTTGAAAAATCCGAACGTGGCGGACATGAAATGAGCGGATTGGTTTTTGTAGCCAGCCCCTACCTTGGGGATGGATCCGAAGCCAGGATCGTTGCCGCTGATGAAGAGCTTGACCTTGCAGTCCTTGAAATACCCTGGAAAGGGCATCCCGCTTTGAAATTGGCTGAAGAATCCGGCCTTCTATCAGCCGAACGGCTCGCCGTGACGGGCATCCCAGAGACAATTCGAAGCATTGGCCCCAGCGCACATGAACCGCTACTGGAAAGTCTCGACGTGCAGATAGAAGATCTGGCGGTTAATTTTATTGCCGTGCGTCGGCAAATCCCACGGTTCATATCTCTGTCCGGGATTGGGCAACTCGGCGATGGGTGGAGCGGATCACCGATGCTGTTGCCGGACACCTCCATCGCCGCAGGTTGTTTCACGGCGTTGCACTCAGAGGGTGGTGAACCGGTAGGCAGCAGAGGCCCCGCCGTCACCCAGATCAAACGTCTGCTCAAGCAAAGCGACCGGGAACAATCCCTTATGCCCTCCGATTTATCCTTGTCTCGGCGCGAAGATGGAATGGATGCATTTATACTCCTTGCACAAGCCTATCATCATTTTGTGAACGATCAGTATGGTTGGTCTTCTGATCGGATTGAGAAATTTATTAGTCTCCGGCCTGAATCTTCTTTTGGATACACTCAGTCAGCAACGATCGCCGAAAAACAAGGAAGATTTGATTTAGCCGAGCAACACCACCAGAAGGCTCTTGAGTTAAATCCTGAAGGAATGGGATCGCGGTTTTATTATGCCCAGTTCCTTTCAAGTCGGCACCCTGACAAGGCTCTTGAAATATTCCAGGGAATGTGGCACGTTGACGAATTGAAACCTGCTGTTGCTTTATTGATGTTCAATATTCTCGCTGAACGTAACCAATTCCAACGCGCCGGCGAATTACTGAATGAAGCTTTGAAGCACAATCCCGGAAATGCTTATCTGTGGATGAATTTGGGCGGTTGTCAATACAAGTCAGACAAACTCGACGAGGCAATCGCGAGCTATACCAAAGCTGTGGAACTGCTGCCGGAAAGAGGTCCCTTCCGGGGCCAGCTCGCCCATTTGCTGAAACAAGCCGGCAGGATTGACGAGGCCGAGAAGCATTTCCGCGAACTTTTGAAGATCGAGCCGAATAATCCGGTCGTGCATCTCTGGCTGGCCAACTTTTTAGCTAAGTATCGCCCGGAAGCCAAAGACGAAGCTTTGAAAGAGGCTCAGGCAGCTCTCAACCTACCACATAGAAGAGGCCTGCCAAAACAGGAAATCGAAAAGATCATTCAAGAAATACAATCTCAGACTTCGCCTGCTCCTTAGGATATGCCTTCTACAACACTGGACTACGCTATCTGACGGAACGTTAATAATCAGAGACGGCACATATGATTTGCCAAAGGCAAGGGCCGAATGGCACTTTTGTAATCCGCAGGACATCCCATATATTTTATTGACGATCCGGCGTTGAATCTTTAAGATAATCGTCAAAATAAAATTTCAGGGAGCCATAATTATGAAAAAGGTTATAGCAGCAATCGTTATTGTCGCTCTGGCTGTTGTTTTCGCATCAGTCGGCTGCAAGCAGAAGAAGGAAGAAAGCGCCGATACGTATCGTATTGCCGTGATTCCGAAAGGGACCACGCACATATTTTGGAAGTCGATTCACGCCGGCGCGATCAAGGCCCAGCAGGAATTGGAAGCATCCGGTCTGAAAGTGGAAATCATCTGGAAAGGACCGCTCAAAGAAGACGACAGAGAATCGCAAATCCGCGTCGTAGAGGATTTTGTAACACGCGGCGTAACGGGAATCGTGCTGGCGCCGCTGGATGATGCCGCCCTGCGAATGCCGGTAAAAGACGCCGTCGACAATGGCATCCCCGTCGTGATTATCGACAGCGGACTCAAGAGCGAAGACTACACAAGTTTTATCGCTACGGATAATTACATCGGCGGCAGAAAAGGCGGCGAGCGCCTGGCGGAAATCCTGGGCGGAAAAGGCAAGGTCATTATGCTGCGATACCAGGAAGGCTCGGCCAGCACAATGAACCGCGAGCAGGGTTTTCTGGACGTCCTGAAAGAAAAATATCCGGACATCGAGGTGGTCAGCGCGAACCAGTACGGCGGGGCAACTACCGAGAGCGCCTACCAGGCCAGCGAGAATTTACTGGCGCCGCTGCGGACGGCTGACGGCGGGCTGACTATCGACGGCATCTTTTGTCCCAACGAATCAACAGCCTTTGCCATGCTGCGGGCCCTCGAAGACAGCGACCTGGCGGGCAAAGTCAAATACGTCGGCTTCGACAGCTCGGATCGGCTGGTCCAGGGATTGCGAAAGGGCCAAATTCACGGGCTGGTGCTCCAGGATCCGATCAATATGGGCTACTTAGGCGTCAAAACGGTCGTGGCGCATTTGCAGGGCCAGAAGGTGGAGAAACAAATTGACACCGGTTCGGCGGTAGCCACTCCGGAGAACATGGACGATCCGAAGATGAAGAATCTGTTGGAGCCGGATTTCAAGAAATGGCTGAACGAATAGACTCACAATCCGGCGATCCAACCGGAGCTATCCGGCTCCAGATGCAGGGAATTTCCAAGCGCTTCGGGGCAACAATTGCGCTGGAAGATGTGAGCATCGAGGTCGCCACGGGTGAGGTGCTCGCGCTGGTGGGTGAGAATGGGGCGGGCAAAAGCACGCTGATGAAGGTCTGCTCCGGAGCGATCAAACCGGATGCAGGCCAGATGTGGCTGGACGGCGAGCCTTATCGGCCAAACAATCCCCTTGAAGCCCGGCGGGCCGGCGTAGCCATGATCTATCAGGAGCTTTCGCTGACGCCTCACATGAGCGTTCAGGAAAATATCATGCTCGGGATGGAGCCGTCGAAGTTGGGCGTAGTGCTCTGGAAACAGGTCCGGCAGCGAGCCATTGAAGCGATTAAGGAATTCGACAATCCGGAATTGACGCCGGACGCACGCGTCAGCAGATTGTCGGTAGGTTCACAGCAACTCGTTGAGATTGCACGGGCATTAGCTATCGGCTGCCGGGTGCTGGTATTGGACGAGCCGACCAGCAGCCTGACACGGCAGGATGTCGAGCGATTATTCGAAATCATCGGCCGCCTGAAACAACAGGGCAAAGCCATCGTTTATATCTCACATTTTATCGAAGAGGTCAAACGCGTCGCCGACAGGGTGACGGTTCTGCGGGATGGAAGAGTGGTCGGCAGCAAAGACGTGGTCGCGATTTCGACCGACGAGATCGTCTCGCTGATGGTAGGCCGACAGGTCGAGGAGCTTTACCCTCGTTCTGAACGCCATGCGGGCGAAGTTGTGCTGGATATCGAAGATCTCGCCGGCCTGGATAAGCCGAAGTCGGCAAGTCTAACGTTAAGGCGAGGCGAAGTCCTGGGCATCGCCGGGCTGGTGGGTGCAGGGCGAACCGAGCTGCTGCGAAGCCTTTTCGGATTGAATCCGGTCAGGAAGGGCCGGATTAAACTGGGCGTCTACACGGGCCCGGCCTCACCTCGCCGGCGCTGGATGCAGGGGGCCGGTCTTCTGAGCGAGGACCGCAAGGAAGAGGGCCTGGCCCTGTCTTTAAGCGTTGCCGACAATGTCACGCTTTCCAAGCTGAAGGGCTTCGGCCCGTTAGGCTTAGTCTTGCCTGGCCGGCAGGACAAAGCGACCCGGCGATGGCTGGAGCGGTTGGATATTCGCTGCCGGGGACCGCGACAATCCGTCTCATCCCTGTCGGGCGGCAACCAGCAGAAAGTGGCGATGGCCCGATTGCTCCAGCACGATGTGGATGTGCTGCTGCTGGATGAGCCCACGCGAGGAATCGACGTGGCGGCCAAGGCGCTGGTTTACAAGCTGATTAACGCACTGGCGACCGGCTCGCCCGCCGAAGGTCGAGAGCCCAAGGCAGTGTTGATGGTCAGCAGCTATCTGCCCGAGTTGATGGGTGTGTGCGACCGCGTGGCGGTTATGTGCCGCGGACGGCTCGGACCTACACACCGCATCGATGAAGTAAACGAGCATGATCTTATGTTAGAGGCAACTGGTCAGGAGGCCGGCGTATGAGCGATAAGCAGATAACGAATCGTGCTGAGTACAGCGTTCCGCGTTCTCAGTACGACGAACGCAGAACGCAGAACGAAGAACGAAGAACGAAGATACGCCGCTGGCTCAATACGCTCAGCCCCGTCATAGCTCTGATCGTGGTGTTTGAGTTATTTGTGCTGATTGCGCCGTCCAGCTTCGCGACTGCGCGGAATATGGAAATGATCGCCCGGCAAACGGCAATCGTCGGCGTCGCGGCGCTGGGAATGACGCTGGTGATTATCTCTGGGGGGATCGATCTGTCCGTAGGCTCTATCGTCGCTTTGAGCACGGTTGTGATTGCCTGGCTGCTGCAGTACGCCGGAGTCGGTCCCTTGACGGCGGCTGTCGGCGGCGTGGCCGCGGCGGCGTTGTTCGGGCTTCTCAGCGGTCTGCTGATAACCAGGCTTCGGGTCGTACCTTTTATTGTCACCTTAGGGATGATGCTGGTCGTTCGTGGAGCGGCCAAGGGCATAGGACGCGAGCAGAAAATCGACGTGGACCCGGCACAGCTCAGGTGGCTTGATGAACTGCTGGCCTCGGTGCCGGCCGAGCGAAGCTGGATGCTCCTGCCGCCGGGCGTATGGATGATGATCTTTCTGGCAATAGGGATGGCCGCCCTGCTGCGATATACCCGTCTGGGACGGCACACGTTCGCGATCGGCTCGAACGAGCAGACCGCCCGTTTGTGCGGCGTTGCCGTCGAGCGAGTCAAGGTGCTCGTCTACACCCTGTGCGGGGCCTTCGCCGGACTGGCAGGATTGATGCAGTTCTCCCGGCTGACGGTTGGCGATCCGACAGTGGCCGTGGGTTTAGAGCTAAACGTGATCGCCGCGGTAGTCATCGGCGGCGGAAGCCTCAGCGGAGGCGAAGGCTCGATACTCGGAACCCTTGTCGGCGCGCTGATTATGACCATCATCGCTTCAGGCTGTACGCAGATAGGCTACTCAAACTGGGTCCAGGAAATTATCACCGGGGCGATTATCGTCATCGCCGTGGCCCTCGACCGCCTGCGCCATCGACGAACTGCATAAACTTATCGATGCTTGCTTGCGGATACCGGATTCTCGACGAGTTTCGAGTATCCGGCATCGAGCTGCGAGAAAAATTTGGCTCTTGCGGTTAATGGGGGTGGCTGCTTCGCAGTTCAAACAAAAAGAGAAGAATCGTTCGGGGCCCCGGAGGCATAAATCTGCTCCTGCCAGCTCGCCGGGATTCGAATTCGAACTTCTATCGAACTAATTGTCTTTCCCAACAACCTAAAGCATCAATTTTTCCGGTCCATCTGCGCACCAATTCTGTTAGGCTAATCTTTCGGACAATTCTTAAATTATTTTAGATATTCACTTGACGAACAATTTTACATTCGGTATAATATTTATCAAACTAATCTTTTTATATGTCGTATGTAGTATATGGAATGGTGAGTTTAGAATGACGAATGTAGAATGGAGAAATATAGAAGTAAAAAGGCAAAAGGGAAAATGAAAAATGAGAGTAAATCCGGAGTTTCTCCGGAGGGGCTATTTGAAAAAACAAAGCCAATTTTCGAAAGGGCAAAATGACGTTAAGGCAGTATTAATAATGGGTTATGGAGATTTTGATAGGCCGAGGCGGCGAAAAAACAAAGCCAATTCAAAGCCAATCGCCGGCCATTGGCCGGAAATCCGAAGGAGCAGATGGCCAAATAGTAAATCCGGAGGTTCTCCGGCCAGGCGATTTGAAAAAACAAAGCCAATTTGCCGGAGCGCTAAATTGGCGCAATACCAGTAATGACAATAGATTATGGAGATTTTGGTGGATGGAGACAACGAAAAAACAAAGCCAATCAAAGCCAATTTTACCTACCCCGAATGGGTAGAGCAGAGCTCAGAGGTCGGTTGGAAGAATAATCGTTCTGAGTACTTATTCATTAACAGGATGATGTAAAAATTTCATTTTTCCACCAACACTTCGTTGCCCTCGAGCATT
Organism: Sedimentisphaerales bacterium; assembly: GCA_049644065.1. GTDB lineage: Bacteria > Planctomycetota > Phycisphaerae > Sedimentisphaerales > Anaerobacaceae > JAFGPJ01. The sequence continues at coordinate 10,652 of JBARRE010000578.1, forward strand.
ATACTGATAGATGGGCGAACGCCGAAAAAGATCGGATACTGGGAAGTGGATCAGATAAGTGCGGATTTTGCGGTAGAGATGGACCATGCAACCAACGAATGGTTACCAGAATCAAACTTGATGGATGTATTCTCAGCGGAGTTCGGGCACCTCAAGCGGATTATCGCCGGCATGGGATTGAGCGCTTCAGACGGTGAAGATGTCCTGCAGGATGTGTCTATTCGGGCGCTGAAAAAGCATAGGAGCAGTTCGCAAACCGCCCTTCCGAGCCGAGAGGACGACGTTAGGTGGCTGATAAAAGTCACCGTCAATAGATGCCTGATGGAACATCGAAGGCGGCGGACTTTCCGAAGGCATGCCCGTGAAATACTGAAACGAAGGCAGGAAACCAAAACAGCCTCAAAACCGGTAGATGAGAAAGCGATTGTCGCTGAGGAGCTTGAGATTGTGCGTGAGAGTCTGCAAAAACTGGACGATTCGTTGCTGGCACCGATGGTATTACGGTATATTTGCGACCTGAATTCAAAAGAAATCGGAGACTATAGCAGCTTTACAGAGTAAATAACATGTAAGACACTAAAATAAAATGACTTATACCACATTAAGCTTGGCAAGTAGGACTTTTTGAACTCCTATTGGAGCTGATCTGAGCATTAGACTTGGCTTATTGCCACCATTCGGCCTCAGGCAACAAATGCCCACCAAGCCGAGCACTCTGTAACCTTGCTACAGTCTCAGAAATCGGCGAAATATTGGCTCTGAGCCCATCTACTGTACGAAGCCGTCTGCGAGAAGCAAGGATAAATCTTGCTAAAAGATTATTAGAAAGAGGTGTCGAACCATAATGGAAAAGTCTTGTGAAGATATCGAACAGATGCTCGTAGATTACGCTGATGGGCAGCTATCACAAAATGATTCGAGTAAGGTGGCTGAGCACTTGGCCAAATGCGAGTACTGCCGCAGGATGCATAATGCACTACGAAAGTCGCTGGAACTTGCCGGCTTTATCTGGGCCGATAGCCTTGCTGAAACAGAGAATATTGGTATCCCGGCAGCTAAAACCAGAAAAATCCGCTGGCCCCGATATGCCGCAATCGCCGCGAGCATTTTATTGGCGGCAACAGCCTCCGTTGTGTGGCACACCCTCACAAGGCCAAAAGTGAACGAACTGACATTTGCAGAAATTGAACGTAAGATAACCGAATCAGGAAGTGCCGCTCGATTATTAGCCGCAGCGGAAATGCTCAGTGATAATCCTGAGGCCGAAACTATCGTGAAACAGCAATACCAACATATTGTTGAGACATATCCTGAAACGGCTGCAGCAACCAAAGCAAAATTGCGAATTAGATAACTTATAGAAAGGAGATCTGAAAAATGATCCGCTCAAAAAAAAACCGATTTGTCATTAGTTTTATTTTGGCCTGTGTTTGCGCTACAACAGTCGGCGCCGAGCCCGATGAAGCTAAAACGAACGTGATATTCGAAATCAACAACAAACAGTCAAAAACATGGGTGCCTGGCCCCACCGGTCAAGCCAAAGGTCCTATTAAGCCGACACATGTGGCTGTATTTTATGTTCGAAGGCCATGGAATTTGTCTGAGGGCCATACAGCTATACTACAAATCCTTAAGACTTATGCAGGACAGTCTTTATCTGAGCAGCAGCGAAATTTCTTAGCAGCGTCAGATGCTGTAGTCCGGTGGGGTATTGAGAACGTCCAGAACCATGATATGCTCCTTCTGTATGCAGTCAGTGAAGAGGAGGCGAAAAAGATGGCTCAGGCATATCTTGAGGTTCCAACAAATAAAGCTAACGAAAGAATTCAGGAATACGAGAAGTATCTAAAAGAAAGAAAGGAACGAATAATAGAAATTAATAAGATCCTGCCGGAAAAACAGAAGCAAGCCGACCAGATGGAGCCAAAATACATGGAAATCAAAAACAAACGCTATTTCTCGCTCTCTGACGATGAAGCATATCAAAAGGCCAAAGAGACCATGCTTGAGATGGATAAGATGCTGGATGTACTGGAAATCGAACTTGCAGGAATACGGGAAAAGATGTCGGTAATCAATGAATATCGTAAAACCCCTCAAGACATGCAAGCTATTATGCGGCGAGAGAAATTGCCCGAAGGAATGCTCGTGAAGCTGGAACAAATGTTTGTCGAACAGACAATTGAGCTAAAAAGTGTGGAGGCACGAGAACAAGCCGCTACCAAGATTCGCGGCCGGGATAAAGCTTTTGTCAATCTGTTCATACAATGGAAAAATTTGAGTGGGGAAGTGCATAATTTAAAAGCCAACCTGGAGAGTTCGGAAAAAAGAATGCGGGAAATGGAAGAAAGACTAACCAATCCAACACCGGATATGCTGCCGCCGGAAATATATCAGAACAAGGTTGCGATATATCCGGTGCTCACGGAACGATAAACATCGAGGCAAGGCTTCTTGTAATTTTGAATTAAGAGTATAGAATATAGATTTGGATTGTTAATCAAACGATTGAATCGAGAATGATTGTCGGCGTAATGACAGCACATTTGTCTTTGCAGGGGGTGACGAGCCTCAAGGGAAAGAGGAGTATCGTCAAGAGCGTGATCGGCCGGCTCAAGAGCCGGTTCAATATCTCTATCTCTGAAGTCGATCACCAGGACAGCAAAACCATCGCGGTTGTCGGCATTGCAATCGTTAGCAACGAGTCCCGTTTCATCAACCAGCAGTTCGATGCGATTGTCGGTTTTATGCGCAACGACGGCCGGTTCTTCCTCGGACAAGTCGAACGCGAAACTTTCTGATAACAAGGCGTAGGGGCGGTTCGCGAACCGCCCCTACAAAATCGTATCGACGATAAATCTTGCGCCGAGAAAGATATCGAGGGCCATTGCTGCATAGAGCAGGATCTGCCGAACCGGGTGAATCCGCAATTTCGCACGCGCGATAACGAAAAG
>JBARRE010000579.1:0-12574 GCA_049644065.1 Sedimentisphaerales bacterium
GTGCTATATCGGATTATCTCTGTTCGCCTGACGATAGCAAAAGGCGGCAAAGCGGCCTGATTGACAAACATGTGTCTGGCGGCTTCGACTCCCCGTAGCTGCTTTTGCTTTTGTGTTTAAGAGTCAATCCAGTTCGGTCAGGTAGATATTTCGAAACCGGTATTGTCCGCCCCCGGGCACCTCGGCCTGCAGAGCGATGAATCCCTCTTCGGGACCTTCCAGGCCGTCTGCTTCCCATGCGGATTTGCCGTTAATCTGAAGCGAGGCCTTTGTGCCGCGCACCGTGAGCTTGAATTTATTCCACTGGCCGGCCTTTGCAAGCCCCTCGCTTTCGGCTCCTTGAAGGTTGCCAACGTTGCCCTCCATGCCCTGTCGCAGGTTGACCTGGTAGCGATTGGGCCAGGGCTGGTTCTCCGGCATGGAATCGTAGCGGAAATAGACGCCGCTGTCCCACTTGTCGTCCCGAAGGGCCTTCCATTCGAAATCTAAAATGAAATCGCCGTATTTTTTCTCGGTTTGTACCAATCCGTTTCCTGCTGCGAGCAGGATATTTCCATCGTCGACGGCCGCCTCGCACTTGATGACCGTCCAGCCGTCCAAGGTTTTTCCGTCAAATAACACTGCGCGGTTGCCTCCCGATTCGGAATCCGAGCATGATGTTAACAGTGCCAGTATAATCACTAAGCTGTAAAACAGATTCGATGCTTTCATAAGGTCTCCAATGTCGTGACTTTGTCCATATTGCAGGTTCAATGGTTTACGTACATTTGATTTTGCAGGTATTAAACTGCATTTTGAAATGGATTTCAAGAAAGAACGCCGTGATGGGAGACAAAAGAGAAACCCTTGCCGACTTGGGCCATACAGGAGGCTATATTTTGCACCGCTACCCAACTCAACCAGGCTGAATCCTAATCAACGAGTACGATGGGATTTTTGGGGTCGATCATCTTCCGGCTTTTCAGCGTTTTCAGAACGTCCTCAAATTTGTCCAACGAATGTATTTTAATTATGATATAAGATTTTCCCTGAACATCATTAAATGACAAAACGAAATCTGATTCTATATCAAGATTTTCAAATCTATCAAGTTCACTGATCTTACCCTTAAGATACTCGATTGTCTTTTTATGATCTTTGGAGATGACTAATAACTTTGTGAAGTCATAGGCAATCAAGGTGTCTATATTTTTATCATCAATAATCGGGGTTTCAAATTCATACATCAGCGGTCTGGAAATGTTTTTCATGATAAGACCCGGCAGGTTCCGTGCCTGGTCGTCGTCGGCATCTGTTACCAGGTAGTAAGCCTGGAATAAATAGCTATAGTCACGAAGTGCATTTGGGAAGGTTTTTTCGTATATTCTCAGACTTTGGTTAATGAAGTGTTGATCGATTGATTTTGCATCATTAAGGTATGATACCACTAACGGATAAATAGCTTCGTCAAAATCCCTCATAAATGGCTGAGCATACGTAAACTCGTGCGGGTGGCCTAAGAGATCTTCCTTTATTTTGTGTCCTATCGCTCCACCCAACGCCTCGTTAAACATGAAGTTGACCATGCCCCGATGAGGAGATTTTGAGTTTTCGAACCATTGTTCGATTTGCTGGTGCATCATCAACGGTTGCTCCGCAAACGCCTTGTGAGAAAACTCGTGTGTGATCAGACCAATATACCATGAGTAATCGTCTGATTCGGTTAATAAGCCGCAGTATATGGAGTTACCCTGGGGCGGCGGTACGAGTCTGACCTTTTCGCCGGGTACAATGGAAAATGATACTACAACGGGGACGTCTGCAGTCCAACTGCTGTTTAGGAAATTCGCTATCGGCCGGAATTTTTCATTTAAGTTAATCTTCTGAGCATATTCCTTCAATTCTTTCAATCTGTTTTGTGCCACACTGTAATAACGGTTCCAAATTAAGTCATCGTATATTGGCTCGGCTGCTTTAAGAATTTCAAACAGTCGTTGATGCTCATGAAACGGAATAATACCAACAGTTATCTGCTTAAAATCTTCAAGGCTTTCAGATTTTGAACTCAGAATATAAAACAAGTCTTTTGTTGATTTATCCTTGGCCATGAATCTGTATTTAGGGTAGCCGTCAAGGTGATATGCATGTGTGATTTTCAAACTTTTGTACTGCTGGAGGAGTTTCTTTAAATTCTCATCGTTATTGTATTTGCTTTTTTGATAAAAGGAATACAAAGTCGGCCCGTAATAGCCATTCGTCCTGAGTGTCTCCATGAAATTTAACAGGCAATACGGTTTATTAATTCGGAGTTCCACAGTATACGTATCTTTGCTTTGTCCAAATGACGTGACTGTGATAAAAACAACAATCAGAATAATACAATAGGTCTTCATATTAACTCTCATTTGCTAAAATTTCCTATATTCCCAGTAATACTAATTGTACATAATAAATGCGCTTATTTGGGTCATTTCGAGCGTAGCAAAGCGGAGTCGAGAAATCTGTTTTTAATGGATTTCTCCACTTCGGGCCACTTCGTGGCCCTCCGGTCGAAATGACAAAGGCGCAAATCTTTATTACAATTGGTATAATTTGACATATAGATATCATAAATATTTTTCCGCGTGTGTAAAATAAATTTTGCACACCCTGCCCAGTCAACAGCTTCTTTGTTGGCTGAAGGAATGGCAGTTTAAGCCCTCTTTATCTTATTAGGATGCCCTGTTATTTTTGGATTTTGATTTTTCGCTGTGAAGTTACTTTGCCGTAAAGCTTTTGAGTCTGGTAGGTTACTGTTACGGTCAGCTCTTCCTCGTCGCCCTTGATTTGAAGATCGTCTGGTACACGCCACGTGTACCCGCATGTGCCTGCTCAGCCAAAGGGCATGACGCCCTCGGCGATAACTTCGCCGTCGGCGCGAGTTATTACTACATTCGGATCCAGCGACTTGTCTACTTTGGCGGTATGAATCACCTTGCCGTCCCGGTCTTTGTACTCTTTGTCAACTTTGACGGATGTGTCATCCAGCCCGCGTATCATAATATCCAGCTTCGGATCGATCAGCACGGCGGCGAACTTGATTTCCTGGCCGCGTGAAAAAGAGGACTGACTCATGGGCGGTTGATCAAATATAACCATCGGTTCGTTCGAGAAATCCAACACGTACGGCTTGTCTTCACGAACCTGCATGCCATAGACAGTTTCCTTTCGGCCGGACTGGCCCTGCGCGTTGGTGTGGTAGTTGTTGGAGAGGCAGATATCCAGATTATCATAAGTAACGTGCATGATATATGACGTGTAGTCGCCCACCGGTATGGCGCATTCGGTCACTGCCTCGGTAAGGCGTTCTTTAATTGTCCCGATTGGCGCGGCTACTTGTCCTTGCTGATGGACTGAACCTTTAAAAACGACCTTCTCCAGCTCTCGGCCGCCTTTGCCGGCCTTGATTGTGCCGAGCGGTCCTTTGTATGGACGGGCGGCGATTTTTGTGCCGTCCTCAATCAGCTTGAATTCGAAGAACTTATCGTCGATCTTGTGGTACGAATGCAGACTCCATGAGCCCCACCAGTAGGGACCGATTCCCGTCTCGGTGTCATACAAGTAAAATTCACGTTCGGGTTTGTCTGCTAATATGATCTTTAATGGGCGATTGGTGAGGGTGATTTGGGCTTGTTTGACGTTTTCCCTGTTCTCGCGCTCCATCCTGCGGATAAATGATGCCATGTTGTTTTTCGGAAGATCGAGCTTAGAGATAGTGGTTTTCTCAAGCTCACAGGTCACGACATCCGGGGCCGACAGGAATTCCTTCTCTTTTGCAAGTTGATCTTGTGCCGGTGCAGTTGGTGAATCGGGCTCTTTGATTGTAGTCTGATCTTGAGTCGATGTAGCTGGTGCAGCCACCTCTTGAGGTGGTGGAGTTTCTTTCTTACAGCCGGTCAAGACAAATCCCAGCGTCAGAATAACAGACAATAGAATAAAACTTGCTTTAAGAAATGATGCTTTCATGACATGTTCCCTCACTTTCTTTGAAAATTGTTTAAAATACACAAATGCATACATTGGAAACAGTATAAATAAATTATTCAGGCCGTCGCCCGATTTCTGTGCACCGTCCCAAAGCCATCATTAAGAAGTATAAATCCAAGATATTTTCCTTGAGTGTTCGCCGCTGAGATATTACGTTATTTGGTCGAATTATTCAATGAAAAAAACCGACTCGTATTTCGATGTCTTCGATCGACGACTATTCACTCACGGTAATTCACTAAAAACAGCGTTTCTGCGTGGGAAAATATTGTTTTGTGGATAGGGTGTCGTGGTTCGCAGACAAAGATACGGCGCATAAAGAATTCGTTGGGTGATTATGCAAGAGGCAGGTAAGGAGCGATGGGGGTAGGGGGGCTACCAGCCTTTTCTGGAGAAGACGGTGGGAATGGTTCGAATCAATATATACAGGTTCAGCAGCAGCGATCTTTTTTGTATATAGAGATAATCGTATTTTATTTTATGCTGGGGCTTCAAATCATAGAAGCTTCGAATTTGAGCGAGGCCTGTTAGCCCTGGTTTTACGGCCAGTCTCAATTCGTGCAGAGCTTTGTGCTTTTTTACAAAATGGGGCCGTTCCGGCCTGGGGCCGACCAGGCTCATATCGCCTTGCAGCACGTTGAGAAGTTGAGGAAGCTCATCCAGCCGTGTGGCGCGCAGGATCTTTCCAACTTTCGTAACACGAGGGTCGTCCCGGCTTGCCAGTACGGGGCCGACTTCCTTCTCCGCATCGTTGACCATCGTTCTGAATTTGTAGAGTGTGAAGAGCTTGCCGTCTTTGCCGACTCTTTGCTGTTTATAAAAAACCGGTCCGGAAGATGATATTTTGATCAACAGGGGGACCAGGATCGTTACAGGTGTAGAAACGAGCAGAATCAGGACGCTGCCCACTATATCAAGGCATCTCATCAGGAACTCCTCCACATCCCCCTTTTCTCCAACGAAGGTGCTCAGGAAGTGGACTGAATTATCACCTTTGATTCTGCCGGACAGAAGTTCCATATAAATCGAAGGATTAAAAACAACGTCTATTTTTAATTTTTGTACAAGGAAGATCAGGAGGTTCAGTTCTTTGTCGTTTTGGATTCTCTCACTGATAACAACTTCATCGATATCTTTGTATTTTGAAAACTCCGCGATTTCATCACTCCCAATTATTTCGACCACAGCTTTTCTTCCTACAATGTCGTCTATGTTGTCCTGGCCGATTACGAGGACCTTCTTTTTTATCTTTTTTCCGGCTTTGAGGATATACTGGTTCAGCTTAAAAATCAGCAGTAGATTGAGGAAAAACGAAAGTACAAAAATGCCCGTCGGAAAAGCTCCCCAATTAATCCTGAATACATAAACAAAAGCGATGCTCAATAACGTCCCGAAAAACAGCCCCAGGAAAACTCTCTTGAACAAGTCCCACGAGGATCTGAACCTGTTTTTATAGACTCTGAAAAAAGACAATGTTGCGATGTAAATCAGCGTTAGAAATACAAAGCTGCTTTTGTAGGGTGTAAAAACGCGTTCAGGAAATGGCAGGCCATATCTATATAGAAACGACAAAAGAAAAGCGAGATTAATCAAAATCATATTTGTAAAAATTAGTAGAGTCTGGATTCTCATAATCCGTCTTTATATAGCTGAAGCTGCAGAAATAAATCAAGCAACTATAGGTTTTATTAACGTCTTTTGCTGCCCAAAAGGCATCCCCTGTTAATTAAAATGATCTCTATCTTCTTGCAATAATAATGAAACCAGAGCAGAATTGCTCCCATTTGAGTTTTGCACAGATATTTTCCCAGAATGTCACGGCAATATAGAACGGAAGGAAAAAATTGAAATAGTAGTTGGCCCTGAAAAATGGTATTATTTTTACATAATCAAATCCTTCGGACTTAAAAAGCTTCCTCATTTCTTTAGGCGAGCATTTATTAAAAAAGGCGGGATAGCCAGTTTTATTCCTTGCCCATGGTCTAATTATTTTAATCAATCTACGTTGCCACTTTGGTCCTAATAACCTCAACACAAGTGAGTACGGGTGATATTTGGATGGCAAATAATGTATCGTATATCCGCCCGTTCGTAAGGCTTGGTACATCTGCTTAATACTAGCATCATTATCTTGGATGTGTTCGAGCACAGCCTTCGAAATAATTAGATCGTACTTGTTTCTGATCGGATCTTCAATAGACTGCACAATAAAATTGTCATAGAAACGCTCATACTGTTCCTTGTACACTATATTCAGGCCATCATATCTTATTTCTTTCGAACGTTGCAATAATGGTTTGTCGATTCCACCTACTTCAAGCACTGCGCGGGGCTTACACTTGTTAATGACCTCATTAATAAAAGACGAAAGCTGACCTTTGTAGCTTTCTTTTTTTGAATAACTAAATATTTTTCGGTTTACTATTTCGCTTAGCCTTATGTTGAAAGATACTAATTTACTAAGCACTTTTGTCATTTTAGACCTATTTGGACTTTCACAAGTTAATATTGCCATTGTTAAATTTTCTTAGTCTTCCGGAAAGTTGCGCCATCTTTATTATTGGCTTGCAGACAAAAAACCATGGAGACAAACGAAGGTCGTTCAGCCGGAAAGATCTTATGATCTCTCGGTTGCCTTGAATGATGCCTTGCAAAACGTTTGCCTTGCCACCCGTTCTCATTTTTACGATAACCTTTGGCAGGTAGCCGATTTTTATTTGGTTCTTTTCAATCAGACGGAGCATCAACTCAAAATCTGCTGCGATTTGCAGCGTGTCATTGAAATACCCGAATTTTTCATAAATCTCTTTCCGGCAAAAAAATGTCGGATGGGGAACAACCCAACCATAATAAAAGGCTTTCCTTTTATACTGGCCGGCCTTCCAGAATCGCCTGACACGATTTGAATTCTTGCGGTCTACATATATCAAGTCTCCATACGCGGCATCCAGGCTATTGTGTTGTATAAATTCTACCATCCGGCTAACAGTCGTTTGTTCGGCATACACATCATCGCCGTTGAGAGTCGCAAGAATGTCGCCTGTTGACGACCTTAGCCCCTTGTTCATCGCATTATAAATACCGTTATCCGGCTCAGATATAACTTTGGCTATCTTATTTTTGTACCTGTTTATAATATCAAGTGTACCATCTGTAGAGCCCCCGTCCACAACAATATATTCTATATCCTTATAGTTCTGGCTCAGAACGGTCTTTATTGTATCTTCAATTGTATCAGCGCTCTGAAGACAAACAGTTATTATTGAAATCTTCATTTATTATTCCAACTGCCTATTTCGATGAGTATAAGTTGTCATAGACTCTCGGCTGGCCTGCGCTTGCAGACCACAAAAACGCTCGGGCATCGTTTTGGAAAAGACTTTGCCAAAAGCGATTCACACGCCCAGAACAATGGAAATGTCGGGAAAAGCAAACGCGGCACGGGAACATAATGGTTCCCATGCCATCCGACAATTCCAAGCCCTGCGTTGTTGCAATACTTTTCAATTGTCTTGGGCGAGTACCAGTGAGACGTCACATCACGGGCAAGACTCTTTCCACGAACATTGACGATTAGAGCAAATGGCAACAGGATACTTGTAAGACAGGGAAAAGTAAAAATAAACCTGCAGGTTTCGGAGATATTCGAAGAAATTTTCTGAATTGCCTCTCTGGGATTGGAGAGCCGGCCGAGTACGTTCACCATTATGACATAATCGTATTCTTTTAGATCCGTATCGATATCAAATACTGACATAACTCGAAATTTTGGCATCGGAATATCCCGGTTACCGCTGAAACGATTTTGTGCAACCTGCAGCATCTCTTTACTGATATCCGTTGCTGTCACTTCCGCTCCCCAGTTAGCGAGAGCCTCGGTTATTCTTCCCGTCCCACATCCGATTTCCAGAACATGTTTACCCTGACAATCCTGAACCAGATTTTTTAGTATTGAAATCTGCCGATGGTGTCCCCATTCGCCGGCGAATCCGCTAAATCGTAGTTTGTCATATATTCCAGCGGTGCTTTCATACAGCAAGTAATCTGCCTTTCCAGACTTTGAGTCACTTTTCATTGCCTTAAATCTTTCGTTTTAGTAAACGTTCATATAAGTTTATCATTCGTTTTCCGGATTTTTCCAGTGAGAAGTGATTCGCCGCCTCCAGCGCAGCCTGTCCCTTTCTTCTTCGATGTTCAGGGTGGTTAATAGCGAACTCAATTGCGCTCGAAATAGATTCGGCGGAAAAATCATTTGTCAGTATTCCGGCTTTGCCGTTTTTGAGAAGTTCCGGGCAACCGCCGACAGGCGTCGATACGATACACTTTCCCATTGCCATCGTTTCCATCGCAACCAAAGGATAATCAGAGGGACCTCGACTCGTATTCCATGGAATGACAACAATGTCGGTTTGGGCATATAGGTTTTCAATATAATCAATCAGGCCGAGTAATTGAACGTTATGCGTGAGTCCAAGCTCGGTAATAAGTCTCTTGACATAATCAAATCTGCTTGCATATTCACTGATCTGGCTTTGGTTTTCAACAGCGGCGACGAGAAAAAGGGGGATTCCTTTCCGGGCCAGAATCCGCATTGCCTGGAGCAGCTCGATCAATCCCTTTTCCTTCGAGGTGTTGCCGACAAAAAGAATTCTGGCACCCTTGCTTTTGCCGGGGAAGTATTTGCCCGGCTCTTTTGGAGCCATAGGATGGAATCGTTGCGTATCCACACTCATAGAGATAGATTCGATCTTTTCCGGCGGCACTCCGGCCTTCTCGATTGACTGGCGAATATTATCCGTGACGGCTATTATTCTGTCTAACTTATTGAATATGAGTCTTGCTGCAATGGGCTTTTCCCACCAACTGGCGTACACACCGCCTTTGGCGCCGATAGGGCAGTAAAGCGAATGAAGTCGAACGGAAGTCCTTCGATTAGCAGCCAAAGCTACAATCGCATAGGGATAAGTTCCCGAGTGAGAATGCACAACATCGTAGTGTGTTTCACGCATCCGCTTCTTGAGACTGCGACGCAACACCTGAATGGCGCCAATACCTTTTCCAATCAGACCCGTACCAATGCTTGGCAACGGTTTAACAATCTCCCCGACGGGATGACGAGATAAAGATTCTAAGTATTTTTCCGGAACAGATGCTAATATTTCCATCTGAATTCCCTGTCGTCTTAACTCCAGAGCCAGAGAAACACAATTGGCAGCGCATCCACCCACTACGACGCCGGATTCTCCCGGTAATAACCGAGGTAAAAGATAACACACTTTTAGACTCATTAGAGATTCAGTTCCATTGGCTCTGGGTAAAGGGGCACAGTCTTATCCTTTATAAAGCGCAATTGTATACGGCTAAAAACCTGCGGACGACTGCATTCCATGTGTATTTTTATTCGATAAGAGGCCTGCCTTGCTGACTAATAGTTTTGTGGCAGCAACCATGTCATCCTTTCCTGCCATGTACTAATTCGCGTAAGTCCGATGCGACGGATCGAGCAATCTCGTCCCATGATTTGTTATATACGGTCTTGAGTCTGTCCCGGCCGGCTCGGGCAAGACGATTGCGCAAATCCGTGTTCTTGCGTATCTTAATGACAGCCTCCAGTATCGACTGATTAGACCATGGATCAAAGTACAACGCCGCAGGGCCGCATGTCTCGTGGGCAAAATCCAGATCGCTTGTCATAATCGGCAAATCAAGCTGCATAGCCTCAAGATAGGTGGCAGAGAATGACTCTATCAATGTGGGCAGAAGCAGCGCATGGCAATTCTTAAAATACGCCGGTATTCGGCGCTGCTCGACAGGCCCCAGGTTGACTATGCGGTCCGATAAGTCATATTGTCGAATTTTATCCAGGAGACGCTTCGCATTCGGGTGCTGATCCGCAGCGATGGTTACGAAGACTACAACGTCCTGGAGCGCCTCGCTAGCGTTAATAAACATATCAACAATCGTTTCCAGATTCTTGTGCGGATTGTATCGGGTCAGGCAAATCAGTCTAAAGCATTTCTCAAATGGCTTAAACTCCTGCGGTGTATCGGTATTGTTCAGGCCTTCAATCACGCCGGCGGAAATTCCCTTTGAAAGTATCTTAGCATGTTCGTGTATTCCGAACGTCTCCTGGGTGTGCTTCAACATTGTTTTCGTCTGACAATAGAGAATCGAAGTTTTTTTCAAATAATGTTTGATCTGCCGTTTCTGAACAAAATACCGCAAATGCTGCGAGGCTGTCATCCGTCCATAATGTCGCCGCGGGTAAACGTGATGGGCATCCTGCACGAGGACTGCCTGGGGAATGGAATGGCCCCGTATGCCGATATTGCCCAGAGCAAGAATCACATCAGGCTTGATTGAACGTACCTTGTGGGGCAACGTTATCGTATCAAAGATAAACCGGCGAAGAAAGCTTCCCTTCTGATCAAACCATATCGGAGGCACTGAAAAGATTCCTCCAATCTCCTCATAGTCATACCCAACGGGCAGAACCGCAATCACTTCAATACCATTATCTATGCCGATCAAAGCCCTTAAAAGATTGATGCCGACCGACCGGGCACCTGCCGATCGATTCGCATGAGCAAGTACCAGAAGCCTGAAGCCCTTCTCCGTTTGTGACGCCAGTGAATTTCTCATGACGCAATCTCATTGAATGTCAAATTACCCATATCAAGTAGTTTGTGATCTTCGGCTCTGATTATTAGAACCGCAACAAATTAAAAAACCACTTTCAATCGTTATGTGCATTATCGCAGCAAACAATAAAATGGATTACTGCGATCTTATCATATTTGAAATACTATCGTACAAACCGGCCATTGCATTCATATAATCTTGAAAAGGAAAGCTCTTCTGAACGTACTTTTTAGCTTCTTTGGAATTCATCTTAATACACCGTTCTCGGCTGCGATTGTGTTGTAGTTGTCTTGTTGCAGTTGTTGTAGAGAGTGTTATAAGCTCGCATCATTTTTTCGACAGAAAAACTTTTGGCATATAACTGTCCTGCCTGGGCCAATTGCATTCGCAGGGGGGTCGACTCGTACATTTTTCTAATGCCGGCCGTGAGGTTTGTACGGGAACCGGCCTGCACCATCCAAACGTTCTCTTTGTGCTTGACAATGTTGTGTATTGCCGGAATGTCGGTAGCGATACACGCAAGCCCAAGAAGCATCGCTTCAAACAGGACATTGGGCATACCCTCGGCAGTGCTGGGCAGAACAAAAAGGTCTGCGTGCTTGACCAGGCCATGCCAATCCTTGCGATAGCCCAAAAAGGAAACGTGCTCCTGCATACCTGCCTGTTGTACCTTCTGCTTCAAATGGTTCGTTAAGTCCGGATTACCTTCTCCACAAATCGCTAATGATACATCAAGTCCATCTCTCCTAATCGCGATAAAAGAATCCAACAAAATATCCAGCCTTTTCTGTGGAACGATGCGCCCGGTAAACCAAATTAGAAAAGAGTTTGATGTTTTTACAGGCAAGTCTGCCTTGGATGGTTTTTTGTCCTGACAGACAGTTATTGCGTTGGGGATGACAAGGCCCTTTTTTTGGGAAAAGAGTCTTCGAAAAAAGTAGGGTTCCCTGTCCGGATTAAAATTTGCAACAATTCTGTCCGCCATGATGTGTTGTATATAGTTGGTGCGGTCTCGGAGCCGTAGTTTTATGCTGTTAACAGATCGCATTGATCTTCTGGCGGCACTTATTATGTATGTGCCGGAGAACTTCCCTGCAAAGGCAGCGGGAATAGTAATAATCTCCGGCATCCAAAGCTGCAGAATATCGGGTTGACAAGTTTTAACCGCCTTGTATATCCTAAACCACAATGAGAGAATATTCCATTTGCGACCCCTGGGAATTTGAAGCAGGTCTATTCCTTCATTAAAAACATACTGACCCGTTCCCTTATGCAGAAAGATAATAGAAACGTGATATCTATTTGGATCTGTATTGTTTGCCATGATTTGCAGTTGCCGCTCAGCGCCGCCCCCTTCTAATGAGGCAATAACATGCAATATCCTTCGTTTTTTACTTTTCATCTTGTATTATCAGGTTATCGGTTTGTAAAAAGTCTTTATTGACGGACTCAATATTTAAAGCAAATTGATAAAATGGTGATGGCTTTTCATTATCACAAAACACCTTGTATTTTCCCGTAAGTATTTGGATTTTGTCCATTATCGATATGGCTGGAAAAGATTTTTGACATAAGATATCTCTACTTTTGCCGTTACCGCTCTTAAAAAGGTAATTCTCGACCATCTACAAATCGTAATTTATGGTCCAGGCAGACTCCGTCCCCGTGGGTTGCAATTAGATATTTTTGCGGAAAGGAACAAAGCAAAAATAGCTGCGACCCTTAAGCATACCATCCCCATTAACAGATAAGAAGAAACAATCAGTCAATTCATTTGTTTATGGGTTTAAAATCTTCTACGAAGCCGGAACTTAGCTTTTTTGGGCTGTCATTTTGTGAATTTGCCATCTATAAAGGCTCCTTCCTAAATTTGACATGGGCTCACAAACCTCAAAGCTATGTATACCGACATTTCACATTTAAACAC
>JBARRE010000580.1:0-7669 GCA_049644065.1 Sedimentisphaerales bacterium
AAACAACTCCAAGGCAGTTGAAATATCAAGTTTGTAAAATAGAAGGCGGTAAACACCAACCTAAAACGTTGGCAAGATGGATCTGGAAGGTGAAAATATATTTTTTTAGGGATTTTGGTATTGTCCCACAAGCTGTGGAAAAACAGTATCGTGTTAGAATGCGTTTATCGCATTAGTGCTGCCAGCAGCTAATAAAGCGGCTCCGCGAGAGTCTCCCAGAGCCGCACTGCTGTATAGCACCGACACGGCGCTCAGGTCGCACGCCTGCGTTGCCCTATCTTCTGTGCCGGCAAGGAGATAGTAAAATTATTGTCGGGCAAAAGCAACAGTGAGTTCCTATTCTTGACAGCAGAACTTGTAGATTTGTGATTCTGCTGGTAGCTGACAAAGCGATAAACGTAATTGGCTGTTCGGGAAGTGAGCAACCAGACTTCCCACAACCTTTGGGACGATACCGGGATTTTTATAAATGTTTTCTAAAGTAAAAATTTAAGTGGTTTTGGGAGGGCTGGTTTTGAGAAATTAATCGAAAATTGTTATTGCTGTGCTGGAAATAGTTAGGTTTTTCCTTGTTTTCCCGTTCGTTTCAAAAATAGCGAATTTTTTTCTTGCCTTGCTTAAACCTTCCGGATTTGCTAAATCTACGCTTTGCCATATTGACTTTCGGGGGGAAAAATATAATTTCAGCCCGTTTTTTTGAAGAGTATATTGCTTTTTTATCAGCAAGTTATCAGGAAAGCGACTTCTTTTTATATGTGTATTATCTAATGTAATTAGCTCAGAAATGGATCCAACGGCGGCAGTCCGAATAACTAAATGTCCATTTGATAATTAATTTGCCAAAAAGGTTTTAGTGTCGTATAATAAAATAGGTATTAGTCAGAATCAGTGGTAGGATAAACCTGATGGGAAAAATGCAAACAGCACAAAAGTTACCTCCAATAGAGCAGCTAAAGGGCAGAACACTCGGTAGAATACTTATCAAAATGGGTATTCTGAACAGAGACAAGGTTCATGAGTGCCTGAAGATCCAGGGTCAGCGGCCAGAGAAGGTGCAGATAGGACAGATTTTTCTTGAATTAGGCCTTGTCGATGAGGGACAGCTCCAGATGGCATTGGCGGCCCAGCGGGGAATGGAGTATGTGAGCCTGGATGGTATTGATATCCCTGCCGATGTAGTCGAGAAGGTGCCGGCGCAAATGGCAAAGACGTACCACATCGTCCCTATCGAATACAATCAGGCGCTAAATGAATTGATAGTTGTCCTTGACAATCCTGAGAATTTCAGAGCTACCGACGACTTAAGCACACTTATGGGTTTTAAGGTTACGGCCAAGATAACCGACTCAGATGCGCTGGAAAAGGCCCTGGCTAAATACTATGAGAAACAGCAGGACAACAATATCAACGAGTTAATCGATGAAATACAGGGCGACACATTTCTTGCGGAATTTGACGGCAGGAACCAGAGTATCGATCTGGATGAGTTGAAGGAGCTGTCCGAGTCCAATCCAGTTAAAAAACTACTGAACCTGGTCTTGCTGCAGGCAATTCGTGACAAGGCATCGGACATTCATTTCGAGCCGTTTGAGGATGAATACAAGATGCGTTACCGTATCGACGGCGTGCTTTATGAAATGGTGCCTCCGCCGAAATACATTGCTGCGGCGTTAAGCTCGCGTATAAAGGTTATGGCGGACCTGGATATCGCCGAGCGACGTCTGCCGCAGGACGGCCGAATCTCACTAACCGTCCAGGGCAATCCGATCGACTTGCGTGTTAGTGTTCTGCCGACAATGTTCGGCGAAAGTGTTGTATTGCGTGTTCTGGACAGAAGTCAGGCAAGTTTTGATTTGGGAGCCCTTGGGTTGGGTAAGGAAGATCATGATTTGGTCCGTATGCTCATTCGCAAACCTAATGGTATCATAATTGTTACCGGCCCGACCGGATGTGGCAAGACCACAACTCTATATTCGGCTTTGAACGAGCTTAATAATATTGAAACGAAAATAATCACGACCGAAGACCCCGTAGAATATGACGTTGACGGTCTTGTACAGGTTCAGATGAAGCCGGATATTGGACTGACATTTGCACGGTGCCTTCGCTCAATCTTGCGTCAGGACCCCGATATCATCCTTGTTGGTGAGATTCGTGACCTCGAAACGGCGCAGATAGCCGCACAGGCCTCGCTGACAGGTCACGTCGTGTTTACGACGTTGCATACTACTGATGCTCCAAGTTCTGTTGCGCGTCTTCTGGATATGGGGATCGAGCCGTTTCTTATTACCGCCACGGTCGAAGGGATTGTCGCCCAGCGGCTGGTTAGAAAGATATGCGAAAAATGTAAAACACAATTCGAGCCAAGTGAAGCCCAGTTGAATGAGCTGCAACTGCTGCCGGATGATGTCAAGGGAAAGAAGTTCCACTACGGCCGGGGCTGCAGTAAGTGCAATGGTACCGGTTACAGGGGGCGAATAGGTATTTTTGAGATTATGGTCTTCAATGATGAAATACGAGACTTGATTATGAATCAGGCCTCGACGAATGTTTTGCGTGCGGCCGGCCAAAAAGCCGGCATGAGACTGCTGCGTGATAACGGTCTGGTTGCAATCTACGACGGTATCACTACCATAGACGAGATTGCAAAAGAGACAATGATGGAGGATGTGTAAGGGAGAATTGATTCATTATTAATTGGAACTTAAAAGTTAATCACCAATACGAAGGAGTTATTTAAGATGCCTGTTTTTCAATATTCGGCGCTGGATGCACAGGGCGTGGAAGTAAAAGACGAAATTGAAGCCCTCAGCCAAAAAGAAGCGATAAGCAAAATACGAAACATGGGATATTTTCCCACGAAGGTTCGTGCCAGTGGAGCGGCGAAAAAAGCGGGAGCAAGGGCCGGTCTAAAACCCGCTAAAAGGCGTGGCGCCGCCGGTAGGATCAAAGTCAAAAACATAACTCAGTTTGCACGACAGCTTTCGACGCTCCAGGACGCGGGCCTGCCGATTCTACGATCACTCAGGATTCTTGAAGAGCAGCAAAAGTCAGGGACATTCAAGAGAGTAATTGGCTACGTTTGCGATGACATCGAAGGCGGCTCGACGCTTTCGGAGGCATTGGGCAGGCACCCAAGAGCATTTGACCGGTTGCTTGTCAGTATGGTGGCGGCGGGCGAGACCGGCGGCGTGCTTGACCTGATCCTGTCGCGTGTGGCCGACTTCATGGAAAAGGCCCAGAAACTCAAATCCCGTGTTAAAAGTGCGATGATTTATCCGGCTGTCGTTCTGACGGCGGCGTTTCTTATCCTGCTGGGCCTGATGCTTTTTGTGGTGCCGTCATTCGAGACTGCCATCGCTGAAATGACGGATGGTGGGGAATTGCCAAAAATAACCAAGGTCGTGCTGGGGATAAGCGGCTGGATCGCAATGGGTCCCATATTACCCGGTTTTGATCTGCGAATATCCGGCGTGCCGATCGGGGGCTGGGCCATTCTGGTAGCGACACCGTTTGGAGTAATGTTTTTACTTAGGTTTGCAAGAAGATTTCGCGGGGGCAGATTTGTTCTGGACAGTATCAATTTAAAACTGCCGGTAATAGGCCCGCTTGGCAGCAAGGTTTCAGTTACACGCTGGACAAGAACGCTTGGGACATTGATTAGTGCCGGTGTGCCGATTCTTGATGCTCTTAACGTTACGCGAGAGACGGCGGGTAACGAGGTTTTCGCCAAAATGCTCGGCAACGTTCACAACTCCATCCGGCAGGGCGATACTTTTGCCGGGCCGCTGCGGCAGTCAAAAACCGTCGACCTGATTGTCTCCAACATGGTCGCCGTGGGTGAGGAAACCGGTGACCTGGACAAGATGCTTTTGAAAGTTGCCGACAATTACGACGAGCAGGTCGACGTGCTGGTTGCCTCGCTGATGTCGATGCTCGAACCGATTATGATCGTTGTGCTTGGCGCCGTAGTTATGACCATCGTTCTGGCAATATTCCTGCCCATGATAGGAATTATTACGAACCTGAGTGCTACATAAAAACCAATAAAATGAATGTTTAATTGAAAAGTAGAAAGTTAGGAGAAAAAAAATGAAGTCAAACGTAAAACAATCCAATAGAGAAGCGGCATTTACTATTGTTGAGCTGCTGACCGTAATGAGCATTATTGTCATTCTCATCGGTCTTCTTGTGCCGGCACTGAATCAGGTCAAGCGATATGCCTATGAGGTCAAGCAAAGGGCACAACTCAAGAGCATCGACACAGCGATAGAACTTTTCAACAGTGAGTTCGACGGCTATCCGCCTTCAGATGCTCTGGATCCGCCTCCGGATAGGTTGCCATACTGCGGCGCGATGAAACTCTGTGAGGCAGTGATGGGCCGGGATTTGATGGGATTTCATCCGGATTCGATATTCAGAAGTAGTGGTTTGGGGGGGTCAGGTACCAATCTATATCCCCCGCAATCAGCAGGTATCGCATACACAAATAGTTTGAGCGCCAGAAAAGGCCCATATCTGCCACTTGATAACGCTAATGCTGTCCAGTTGAGGGATATCTATGAAGAGACAGGTACTTTCTCAGGCGATAATTTTGTTTTATGCGATGTATTCAGGACCGTTACGCATCGTCAATCAGGCAGGAAGGTTGGTATGCCCATACTTTATTATAAGGCCAATACAGCCAGCACTATGCATGATATCGATAATCCGGATAATCCTCAGAATATTTACGATTACAGAGACAATCATTCATTAGTCATGCTTGGTAAGCCATTCGACCCACCGCCTGATGGTGCACCACACAGGCTTGCAATAGAGACCGGCCAGCAACCGGGCTATAGGTTCTACATGAACACAACAAACGATAAGGTGTTGGCGACTTCCACGGCAGCGGTCAGACCTTATCGTGCAGATATGTATATTTTGATTTCGGCCGGCAGCGATGGTGAGTATGGCACGCCTGACGATATCACTAATTTTGATTGGAGATATCGAGAATAACCATAGCAGCAAGCCGCTTGAACGGTAATTGATGAGTGCATCCTGAACTGCGCTACCGGAAGTAGGTGCTGTGGAGAAGGAGAAATGATTATGAGAAACTTGAAAGCTATTGGAGCAACGATGTTGATGCTGTTCGCTGCCGGCTGGGCACAAGCCGGCGTATGTGAGATTGTCAACGGGAGTTTCGAAGACGACGGCCCGATAGATGATATCATAGCGCAGGAACCGAACGGCTGGGATGTCAATGTGCCTTCGGGTAAGTTCACGGGAAAAACAGAGGCATCGTGGTCAACGGACGGAAGATTCAGCTTGTTTATCTCTTCGCAGTGGTTTACGGCCTTTGACGCTAATGATGCGGCGATAGTTTCTCAGGATGTTTTTCTGGATGATGTAAATGAGATTACGTTTGACTTAAAACTGGATACCTATTCGGGCCTTGGATGGGATCCGAATAATGCAACTGTGGTTGTGATAATCGATGACGATATAGTTTGGGAGCCGAACAGCATAAGCTCGGATATCAGGGGAGAGTACATCGGTCAAAGCTATGCCGTAGAGGATAAATACAGGGATGAAAACCCACACAAATTGTCTTTTGGTCTGAGGATCAATATTGACACGGAAGCTGGATTTTTCGAGTTCTACCGTGTTAGGTGGGATTCTATCGATTGTGTGATATATTGTGGCGGCGGCGGTCTTTTAGCCGGGGATTTCAACCGCGATTGCTTTGTCGATGCGAACGACCTGGAGCAGGCGTCGGATGTATGGCTGCTTGAGGTGGACTCCGGAGACAAATATAATCTGTTTCGGGATGATGATTTAGCCGGCTTTGGCACTATCAATTTCTTTGATTTGGCGATTCTTGCAGATAACTGGCTGCAGAGCAGCTATATAGAGCAGCAGGAAGTTGATACCGTTAATAGTAACGGAAATTAAAAGGAGTAGCTGTGGAACGTAAAAAAACGGGTCTAACGATTATCGAGCTTTTGATCGTTCTGGGAATTATAGCGATCTTGGTTGGTCTGCTTGTCCCGTCTCTAAGTGCAGTGAAAAAAATGGCAAAAGAGACAAAGCAAAAAGCCCAGTTCTCTACTATAGAGATGGCATTGATCGCTTTCAAGAACGATGATGGCGATTATCCACCCTCAGCAAACAATATTGGTGACTACTGTGGTTCGCAAAAGCTCGCTGAAGCACTTCTTGGCTGGGATTTGCTTGGATTTCACCCAAACTCAGATTTTACTTCTAATGGAACTAACGGGGCCGGAGTTTTCGTATACGATAATTCTGACACAGTCCTTTTTGGCCAGAGAAAAGGACCGTATTTGGAGCAAGCAACTACAAATGCGTTCACATTAGGCAGTATCTTTTGGAACGGCACCGGCTCCTTAGAGGCCAATACTCATGTCATCTGTGATGTGTTTAACACTGCAACAGCAAGATTACCAAACGGAACAACTATGAAGGCAGGAACTCCGGTTCTTTATTATAAGGCAAATCCTTCCAGCAAGAGTATGAACCCTGCAGGTCCTGCTGAATTTGTGAATCAAATATACAATGCCAACGATAATATGGCTCTTATCAACTTAGGGTCTCCACCGCCAGATAGTAGGGCGCATAAACTTGGTGATGATGATGGTATTTTTGATCCGACTCCCCCATTCAGCGGTTACAGTGGAACAGGTGAATATTTTTACAATTCGCTGTATAAAATCAGGGATCCGAAGATAACAGCGAGAGCCTGGCCTTACAGGCCCGATTCTTACATATTGATTTCAGCGGGGGCCGATGGTCTTTACGGGACACCCGACGACATTTGCAATTTTGGAAACTAAGCCCCCATCCACTGCCCTCATTAAGCGAGCTAAAATTATGAATACTCGCAGATACAAGCATGGCTTAAGCCTTGTCGAGATGATGATTGTAGTCGGCGTTATTGCGCTGCTGGCGACAATGGTCATCGGCGTTGCCAGCCGTATTGATACTCAGGCCAAAGAGAAGGGTGTCGAGAGCACCTTTGCGCTGCTGGAAGGTGCCCTTGAGGAGTATAAAGAGTTCGATGGGGAGTTTCCTGATGAGCTGCCCGATGGGAATTTTAATAGTGTAGCAGAACGTGCCGCAGCATATTCGGAATATCTGTATGGAGAGCTTTACTCAATACCGAGTTCTCGGAAGATATTGGAAAAAGTCAGCGATTCTCTAATTAAGAATGAATATAGTCCGGCTGGAGTGCTTCTGAATGACACGTACCCGGAGATATACGATCCATGGCAGGTTAATAGTAAAGAGTTCAGAAGGGCGATAGATTACATATATGTGGCAGGTGACAATTTCCCGCGACTAATTTCTGCCGGGCCGGACAAAATCTTTGGCACTGCTGATGACATAAGCAGTAGATAAAAATAGAAAATGAGAACGAGGTCAAAACAATCTGGTCTTACATTGCCTGAGATGGCGGTGGTTATCGCAACCATAGCGCTGCTTGTCGGTTTCGGATTGCCGGCTATACGTGCTCTTCTGAACTCGTTCGAGACCCAAAGCGGCGCAAAGACTCTGATAAGCACCGCTCTTTCTTCGGCCCGTGCTATAGCCGCAAAAGAGCAGCACTACGCCGGCGTGCGTTTCCAGCAGGATTCGTCAGGCAACCAAGATATGATTTTTATTG
>JBARRE010000581.1:0-1967 GCA_049644065.1 Sedimentisphaerales bacterium
CCTTTGGCGGCGCGAATCGTGATGGGTTTGTCGGCGGTGCCTTTGGCGGTGACGGTGCGGCGGGCGGTTTGTGAATATGTCCCGCCGTAGAGGATAAGCTCGTCGCCCGGCTTTAGAGAATTGGCGATGGTCTCGAATTCTTCCTGTGAGCCGGCGATTGCCGGATGAATTTCATACGTAACACCCAGGCTGATGCCGCCGCATATCAACAGTAGCAGCAAACACGCAACAACACTTTTTGTTCGGCCTATACGATTCATACGGTTCAGTACCTCATTTTGATAACAAGAGAACGGGTAAAATCAGGTAAGGGAATTCTATTATCTTCGGCCTTGCCTAGTACCCATTTATTTTTCCAGGGATCGTAGAAACTGACGTCGGCATTATTCAAAGCCTCATCGCTGTCCGGCAATAAAATAATTGCATTATTAACCACATCTGGTGTTTTGCCCTCGGCCAATTCTGTCCGCCACGTGTTATGTTTGTCCCGGCACCATGCAAGCAGCGTGTGTTTGCCCTTGAGGGCGTAAATACGCAAACGCGGATGCTCGATCTCGATCGGCTCGAAATTCTCCGCCGGCGGGTCGATCCCCCTGGTCGCCTCTGCAAACCGTCCGAACTGAAACCACAGATTCATCGGCGCGACATATTGGTCCCAGTGCCAGTTCTGGCCCGTGCCGGCGGCACCGGCGAAAAATGGAGCGAAGGTAATATCGTGGAGTATGATGCCCGCCCGGTCTTTCTTGTACAGCTTAAACGGTCCCGTGTGACTCGGCTCGACGGCGCCGCTCTCGGCAAGGAGAATCGGCTTGTCCTTCGTAAAGGCCTGCATCTCTATGACGGCATCGACGGCCAGAATGTCCACCGGACCCTTGCAGATATCCAGCGAAGCGCCAAGGTCCAGGTAACGATGCACGTTGGCGAAATCGTTGTCTTTCATCAGGCAAAGCCGGCGGTATCTATCCCTCTTACTGTCGTGGTCGAAACTGCCCAGGCTCTGCGTCACCATATTCTTCGGAAAACGCTTTTTCAGCTCAGCCAGCATTTCCTCTGTCCATTCCATGTAGCCCTTGCCGCTGACCGTGTCCATCTCGTTCCATAGCTCCCAGGCGAAGATTGCCGGCTCGTCGCCGTATCGTTCGGCGTACCAGTCGAGCTTTTTCCTGAACTGCTCGCGGCTTCGCTGGCCCTGGAAAAAATCATCCACGTCTTTAGCCGGCCCGCCCTGTGAAACATGGTGGATAGGCTTTGCCGCCCAGCGCTGGCTTTCCCTGAAAAAATGCCGGAAGTGCTCGATTGTCATCTTCACGCGAATGTTATGCCGGCGTGCCATATCCAGCACGGCGTCAATTCGTTTTGCCTTTTCCTCATCGTATTGGCCGCTCTTGTCGTGCTCTACGTCGAAGAAATTATGGCTGAGCCAGATTCGGATATAGTTGCCGCCGTTTTCGGAAAGGCTTTTTATCCATTGCTCCATGAGAGCGAGGGCTTCTTCCTCGGTGTCACCATACGGCGCAACCATGTTCAGCCCGATCGGAACATACGGGCTGCCGTCTGAAAGCTCGAAGTAACGCCTGTCCCGCGGACTTACACGCACGAAGGATTCGCCGGCATCTTTTTTCCAGGTCCGCAAGTATTCGATGCTGTACGTGGATGGCAGGTCACTGTCTTCGGGAAGGCCGAACCACTTGGGCATAGTCTCGCTGTCAAAGTTCAAAGTCAGCGGTTGGTGCCAGTGCGTATTCTCCACCCATCTGACGAGCACACCGTCAAAGTACCATTGAATTTTGTCCTTATCCCACTGGAGACCGTAGGTGTGATAGTCATTGGCCAAGTCTGAGGGGGCGATCCATACTTCGCCCTTCGACCAGTGTTTTTTCTCGGTGGGAGTTCGGAACACGTGGACGTTCATGTTGTATTTCTTCTCGAAGCCCGGGGACCCGCCGCCAATCTCGAAAACATCGATT
>JBARRE010000582.1:0-9205 GCA_049644065.1 Sedimentisphaerales bacterium
GCACTGCTTTATACAAAGATAAGGATATACGGACTTGCAACCGCCTGGCAATCAGCGGTCGCCGGCTCGACAATACAGTTTTATGCCAAACCATTGACCTTGTTTACAGGAGCGTTCGGGGCAGTTATCGTCTCTCTGATTGCAATATGGCTGACCTTACGCAAGCAGGTCTCCCGACCGGCCCGCGAGCTTCTTGCCGGGAATCCGGAATGGCAATTCTTCGGAGCAAAGCGAGTTTCCAAAGGCAGAATTGGGCTGGGAATAGCGATAACAGCGGCAGTTGGCGCGGTAGTATTGCTCGCCGTACTCGGAAAAGGAGACAGCAGTGCCGTCTCCTCGGCATTTTTTGGAGCCGGGGCGTTGCTCTTGATCGCCGGTCTTGGATTAACTCATGCCCTGCTGAAAATTGTTGCCGGCAGTTGGAACAGGACAATCACATCGTTGGCTGGTTTTGGATTACGCAACTCAACCAGGCGAAGCGGCCGCAGCCTGGCGGTTGTCGGGTTGCTGGCGTGTGGGATTTTCCTGGTAATTGCCGTCGGAGCCAACAGGCACGATCCGTTAGCGGATGCCCACAAACGAGATTCCGGAACGGGAGGCTTTGCGCTCTTTGGCCAGTCCTCTATCGGGATTCTTCACGACCTGAGCAGCAGGGCGGGGCGCCGATCCATGGGCCTGGACGATCCCAGTCTCGAAGATATCCAGGTGGTTCAGTTGCGGGTCCGTGACGGAGATGATGCGAGCTGCTTCAATTTGAATCGCGCGCAGAGCCCGCAATTGCTGGGGATTCAGCCGGACCAACTGCAGATGCGAGGATCTTTCACATTTACCGATGTGATTGAAGGAGCAGCGAGTAAAGAAGCCTGGAATCTGCTCAATCGCGACCTGGGGCAGGATGTCGTGCCGGCGGTCGGCGATTATGCAACTGTGATATGGGCCCTTGGCAAATCCGTTGGGGACCAGTTGCAATACAACGACGATAAGGGCAACAGCTTCAAGCTGCAAATCGTGGGACTGCTGAAAAATTCCATCCTGCAGGGCAGTTTGATTATTGCCGGGGATGAGTTTATCAGGCGTTTTCCATCCGAGGAAGGATTCAGAATGCTCCTTATCGATTGCCCGGAACAGAAAATCGACGCGGTGACGGACAAACTCTCGTTCGGATTGAAAGACTTCGGGCTGGACCTGTTACCGGCGGCTCAGCGATTGGAGGAGTTTAGCGCCGTTGAGAACACGTATCTCTCGATCTTTCAGTTGCTGGGCGGTTTAGGATTGATTCTTGGCAGTGTTGGGCTTGGGTTGGTCGTGCTTCGCAACGTGCTGGACAGGCGGGGCGAGCTTGCAATGCTGCGTGCCGTTGGATTCGATAAAATTACACTTAGAAAAATGATATTTCACGAACACAGCGGGTTGATGCTGGGCGGATTGATCTGTGGAGTTATCGCTGCGCTGGTTGCGGTCGGCCCTGCCCTGAAATCCCCGGGGGCGCAAGCGGCATCTTTTTCGCTGGTTTTGACGATCGGAGCAATAGGGATCAGCGGCATGATATGGATATGGATTGCAGCGAACTTCGTCCTGAGCGGCGGAATGCTCGATGCGTTAAGAAGTGAGTAATTGGTACAAGGTCATGGTGAGGACAGTATGAGACAATCTACCATTGCACGGACAATACCTGTCGGATTGGCCATTTTGGGCATTGTATTGCTGTATGTTTGGCTCAGCGCCGATGCAGCAATTGACCTGACGGAACGTATTCCGGCAGCGAAAGACAACATCCAGGCAATTCAAGATAACGGTACTGCAGCGAAAATACGGGGTACGTTAGCTCAGTTCGATGGTGCCCCGGCGGATTTGCCCGGTGCCTGGCCACGATTCAGAGGAGCAAACTTTGACGCAATCAGCTCGGAAGAAATCTCACCTGCAAGGACATGGCCGACAAACGGTCCCGAAGTCCTGTGGTCGATTGACGTCGGAGAAGGTTACGCCGGGGCGGCGGTTCTGGCAGGGCGGGTGTACGTCCTGGACTATGACCGCGAACAACAGGCGGATGTGATCCGATGTTTGTCACTTGAGGACGGCAGGGATATTTGGCAGTATTCCTATCCTGTTAAGGTCAAACGCAATCATGGCATGAGCCGAACTGTGCCGGCGGTAACGGATAAGTATATTGTAACATTGGGGCCGAAATGCCATGTGGCCTGCCTGGATTCGACGACAGGAGAGTTTCGCTGGATGTTCGATCTCGTCAGGGAATTCAACACGAAGGTACCTCCGTGGTATGCGGGACAGTGTCCGCTCATTGAGGATGGCAAGGCGGTAATTGCTCCCGCGGGCGATATGCTGATGATGGCAGTGGATTGTGAGACGGGCGAGATTGTGTGGCAGACTCCCAATCCTCACGGTTGGGCGATGACGCATTCTTCCATAATACCGACTGAGTTTATGGGCACGCGTATGTATATTTATTGCGCCGGCGGAGGAGTGGTGGGCGTTTCGGCAGAGGACGGCAGCATTTTGTGGGAATACACCGGTTGGAAAATTCGTATTGCAAATGTTGCAACACCTGTTGTTGTGGGTGAGGGACTTATTTTTCTTTCAGGTGGATACAATGCAGGAAGCATGATGTTGCAGCTAATCCAGGCTGATGAGATAATAAATGTGCAGCAGGTTTTCAAGCTTGAACCGGAGGTTTTCGGATCGGAGCAGCATACGCCCATTTTTTATGACGGGTATATTTACGGAATTCGCCCGGATAAGCGATTGGCCTGTCTTGACTTGAATGGGAATGTTGTGTGGACCAGCACAAGTACTCGCAAATTTGGACTGGGGCCATATACGGTCGCGAAGGGATTAATATACGTAATGAATGACTCAGGGCTGTTGACTCTGGTTGAGGCAACGCCGAACGGATATATTCAATTTGCCGAGGCTAAGGTTCTGGATGGTCCGGACTCGTGGGGGCCTATGGCTATTGTGTCCGGGAGATTGATTTTGCGTGATTTGAACCGGATGATATGTCTTGATATCGCAGAGCGGTAAGATCCGCCCTTACGGGGATTGTATGCAATGGTTTTATTTGCTATAATAACTTTTTATTCGGTTTGACTGTAGAAACTTGTAAGGTGCCGGAATGAAAAAACGATTAGGATCGGTAGATATTAAAATATTTGTCGGCGTGCTTATTGGGCTTTCTGTAATCGGAGCCATCGTTGCGGTGGTTCGGCTTGATACGACTGGAAAGAAAGGCAGCGGGCTGGGTAAAGAGTATGAATATGACGTCACAGAACTGACGCACATCGACCCGAACCTGATTCTCTACGAAGAATCGGCCGAGGCAATTAAGACCGGCTTTGCTAATACGCATGGCATCGCCGTGGATTTGAAAGGATCGGTCTACGTGGCCGGCGATAAAGCCATTCGTATTTTTGCCCAGAGCGGCAATCGACTCAGTGAAATAAAACTTGACGATATGCCGAGGTGCCTGACCGTGACGGCAGATGGCACGATATACGCCGGGATGAAGGACCACGTTGAGGTCTATGATGCCCAGGGTAAACAACAGGCAAGTTGGGAAAGTCTGGGCCAGGATGCAGTTTTGACCAGTATTGTTGTCTCAAAGGACAATGTTTTTGTCGCCGATGCGGGCCATCGCGTTGTTATCCGCTACGATACGGCAGGTAAGGTTATTAATGAAATCGGCAAAAGAGACACCTTTAGAAATATCCCGGGATTTGTGGTTCCGAGTCCTTATTTTGATCTGGCAGTACCGAGAGACGGATTGCTTCGGGTAGTAAATCCCGGCCGTCTTCGTATCGAGGCGTATACTTTCGACGGAGATATTGAGTTTTGGTGGGGTGAGCCTTCTGCAACAGTGCAGGGGTTCTGCGGATGCTGCAACCCGGTTAATTTTGCCATACTTGAGGATGAAAGTTTCGTCACTTGTGAGAAGGGCCTGATACGCGTGAAGATTTACGATCCCGAGGGTGCTTTTGTCGGCGTTGTAGCCGGGCCGGAGCAATTGGTTGAAGGTGATACGGCCCGTATCGGTGAGACAGCCTACGAGGGTAAGACGGACGGTTTTGATGTGGCAGTTGACGCCAGCGGTCGGATTTTCGTGCTGGATACAATTAAAAATGTTATCAGAATATTTACCAAGATTAAGGCAGAACAATGAGCAGACATTCCAAACAAGTACGAAACCGACGACAATTGCTTGCAGAAGCTCTGCGGTATACGACTTTGGGGGTATTCGCAGTAGCGGGTGGTTCTTTTCTTGTTAAAAGACACAGATTAGTGCGGGAAGGTAAATGTATTAACGGTGGAATCTGCCGGGGCTGCGCCGTTTTGGAGGGATGTTCTCTATCCCAGGCTTTGTCGGCAAGGGAGATATTAGCGGAGGGAAAAGATGATGGCCCAAAATAAAGACCATATTTCGAGACGCCATTTATTGAGAGAAGGTATTTGGGGGACATGTTTGGCCGGTCTTGGTGGGATCGCTGGTTTAACGAGCGGTAAGAGCCGCGGGCAGAATACAGTTTGGCAGATCGATCCGTACACCTGTGTTGCGTGCGGTAACTGTGCCACGTATTGCGTACTGGAAGAGTCGGCGGTAAAGTGTGTGCACGCTTATGCGGTGTGTGGATATTGCAAAATCTGTTTCGGCTTTTTCGATCCCGAGCCTTTTGATATCACCGAAGGGGCGGAAAATCAACTCTGTCCGACGGGTGCTATCAAACGCACTTTTATCGAGGACCCTTACTACGAATACGACATTGACGAATTACTGTGTAACGGTTGTGGCAAATGTGTAAAGGGATGTAATGCTTTCGGCAACGGTTCACTGTTTCTCCAGGTGCGTCACGATCGCTGTTTGAACTGTAATGAATGTTCCATTGCCGCAGCTTGTCCTTCGGGGGCGTTTAAGCGTATTCCCGCAGACAATCCTTATCTGCTTAAAGAGGTGGGCCACGCTTGATGATACGTTTTGGTCATATCATAATCGGCATGGCTCTCTCCCTGATTTTATCCGGCGTGACCTCGGGGGCCGAGCGTTTTCCGCCGCCCGATTTCGTCGAAACCAACCATGTCATACCAAGCCCGACTTCTCCAGGTCCACGTCAGGACATTTACGAGTATATTGACGCCGCAGTGCTACTGGCTGCGCTTGGGTTGGCCTCATATCTTGTTTTGAAGAAGCGCAACCGGCGGGCAATATTTGCCCTTACAGTCTTTTCGCTGCTTTATTTCGGCTTTTGGCGGAAAGGCTGCGTCTGTCCGATAGGGGCGATCCAGAATATTGTTTTGTCCGTTTTTGACCGCGACTATGCCGTGCCGATTGTGGTTGTGATATTTTTCCTGCTGCCGCTCGTCTTCACGCTTTTTTTTGGAAGGACTTTCTGTGCGGCGGTGTGTCCTCTTGGCGCGATACAGGACCTGGTTCTGTCGCATCCAGTCTCCGTGCCGAACTGGGCAGAGAGTGGGCTGCGGCTGCTCGCGTATGTTTATCTGGCCGCGGCGGTCCTGTTCGCCGCTACCGGCAGCGCTTTCGTTATATGCAGATATGATCCGTTCATTTCAATCTTTCGTTTGAGCGGAAGCCTTAATATTTTAATTCTCGGGGGATGTATCTTGCTTATCGGCG
Organism: Sedimentisphaerales bacterium; assembly: GCA_049644065.1. GTDB lineage: Bacteria > Planctomycetota > Phycisphaerae > Sedimentisphaerales > Anaerobacaceae > JAFGPJ01. The sequence continues at coordinate 5,642 of JBARRE010000582.1, forward strand.
TGTTCGTCGGCCGCCCCTATTGTCGGTTTATCTGTCCGTATGGCGTTATCCTCAGGCAACTCTCACGGCTCTCGAAATGGCGAGTGACAATTACCCCGGATGAGTGCATCCGTTGCAGACTCTGCGAAGATTCATGTCCCTTCGGGGCGATCAGAAAGCCGACAACACAGTGGCCTGCACAAGAGTATCGCGTAGCCAAAAAAAGGCTGGTCTTGCTGCTTTTACTATTGCCCGTGCTGGTTTTCCTGGGGGGATGGGCCGGATCCAGCCTCAAAGGCGTAACATCACGCGCGCACGAAACGGTCAGATTGGCTAAGCAGATATACCTGGAAGAAACCGGCAAAGCCGAAGAGATAACGGATGCCAGCTCAGCCTTCAGGGCAACGGGCAAAGAAATAAATGAGCTTTACGAGCAGGCAACAAATATCCGAGCCAGGTTTGAATTGGGAGGCTGGATACTTGGAGGTTTCATCGGGCTGGTAATCGGACTGAAACTGATCGGACTTTCCGTCTGGCGTCAAAGGACCGACTACGAAGCCGACCTGGCAAGCTGTCTGTCGTGCGGTCGATGCTTTAACTACTGTCCCAGGGAGCACGTTCGATTAAAGAAGGCGAAAGAGGTGACTGACAAATGGTAGCAAACTCTCGTAATGACAGTGCTTCGGAGCACGTTCAGGCATCAAGCTTATGGTACCGATGTGCAGTCGCAACGGCTGTTCTTAGCGCCGTGTTCTCCATTGTTGTCTGTGCGTTCATTCTCATGAATTATGGCCGCAGCAGGATGGCGGACACTGCTGAAGAAACGGCACTGGCGAATCTCAAGTTAGAAATACGCAGCAAGCCCGATGATGAGCAGCTTTTGCCCCGGATCCGCCAATTCGATCTACAGGTTAGGCAGCAGCGGATTCGCGCGCTGGATCGCTCGCGTAAAGGCAGCTATCTGCTCCTGAGCGGGGTAGTGGTTTTCATGATTAGTCTCAGATCGGCAATAGCGTTTAAGAAGAAGCCGCCAACTCCACAACCGGTCGCCGATCAGCTCACCGAGCAGGTCCGCAACGCAAAGTTTGCCCGGTGGGCGATAACCGGCGGCCTGGTGATATTAGGCTCGGGTTCGCTGTTTCTGGCTACCAGACCGGAGATTGATTTTGTCCAGACCGGTGCAGCCGGTACTGCTTCGTATAATATGGATGATATCGCCAAGAACTGGGCTAGCTTTCGTGGACTCAACGGAGCCGGTATCAGTACTCATGCCAATGTGCCTACTCGCTGGAGCGGAAAAACGGGAGAAGGAATTCTCTGGAAAACCGGGATACCTCTGCCGGGGCATAATTCGCCCATCGTCTGGGGCAACAGTATTTTCCTCTCCGGTGGCGATCCAAACGAACTGGCGGTCTTCTGCTTCGACGCCACTTCGGGAAAACTTCTCTGGAGAGGGGACGTCACGCGAGAGCCTTTGAAAGACGGTGAAGAGCCGCTCGAGCCTGAAGATACCGGCTGGGCGGCGCCTACGGCCGTGACCGACGGGAAGCATGTTTATGCCATGTTCGTAACCGGCGATATCGCTTGCTTTGACTTCAACGGCAAAAAAATCTGGCAGAAAAACCTGGGCACGCCAGAGAACCATTACGGCCACGCCTCTTCACTTGCGATATATAAAAATCTGGTCATGATCCAATACGATCAGGGAATCGCCGACGATGAAATGTCTGCGATGATCGCTCTGGACGGATTCACCGGCGAGATAGCCTGGCAGACGAAAAGGCCCGTCGATTGCTCGTGGACTTCGCCGATCATGGCCCGTATTGACGATCAATTCCAGATTATTACCTGTTCTCCGCCCTGGGTGATAGCTTATGAACCAACCAAGGGCACAGAATTATGGCGGGCGGACTGCCTGTCCGGCGAGTTGGCGGCATCCCCGATCTATGCAGGCGGATTTGTATTCGCCATCGTGCCGGGTGAGAAACTGGTTGCTATCCGTCCGGATGGGAAAGGCGACGTGACCCAAACGCATATCGCCTGGAGTATGGAGGAATGGGGACCGACCATTTGCTCTCCGATCAGCGATGGTGAACGAATAGTTATGCTGGGAGCCGATGGGTTGATAAGTTGTCATAAGACATCCGACGGATCGAAATTATGGGAGCATGAATTGGATGAATATTTCACAGCCTCACCAAGCCTTGTAGGTAAGAACGTCTATTTGCTCGACCAGGAAGGCGGCATGTTCATCATCGAATTGGGAGACGAATTTAAGGAATTGGCCAAATATGAGCTGGGCGAGGAGTGCTATGCCTCGCCAGCCTTCGCCGACGGACGCATATATATTCGGGGCGTCAAGCATCTATATTGCATAGGAAACAAGGATTCTACATCGGCCTCACCACAAGACCCGAGCAAAAACTGGGCGAGCTTCCGTGGTCCTAACGGGGCTGGAATCAGTACTAATGCAAATGTGCCTACTCGCTGGGGCGGAAAAACGGGAGAAGGAATTCTCTGGAAAACCGAGATACCTCTGCCGGGGCACAATTCGCCTGTTATCTGGGGCGACCGTGTTTTCCTCTCGGGAGCGGATCCCAACAACCGGCAGGTCTATTGTTTCGATGCATCCACAGGCGGGCTTCTGTGGAAGGGCAACGTGTTAGGTTTGCCCAAAAGTAGTAATGAAGAGCCTCTCGAAGTCATGGAGGATACCGGCTTAGCCGCGCCCACCGTTGTGACGGACGGCCGGCGAGTTTACGCTATATTTCCGACCGGCGATGTCGGCTGTTTCGACTTCAAAGGCAAAAAGGTCTGGGAGAAAAACCTGGGCAGACCGGATAGTTCTTATGGATATTCTTCTTCGCTTGCCATGTATCAGAATCTGCTCCTGATTCAATATGATCAGGGTGGCATTGAGGATAACATGTCCGAGTTGATCGCCGTAGATGGATTTTCAGGCAGGGTTGTTTGGCAGAAAAAACGGCCGGTCGGAAATTCCTGGAGTTCGCCCATCGTCGCAAGTATAGGCGAGCAATTTCAGGTTATCACCTGCGCCGATCCCTGGGTGATTGCGTACAATCCGGCCGATGGCGCGGAACTATGGCGGGCAAACTGCCTGTCAGGCGACGTAGCTCCATCGCCGATTTACGCAAACGGACTGGTATTTGTCATAGAACCGTATTCGAAACTGGTCGCCATAAAGCCGGACGGCAAAGGCGACGTGACCGAAACTCATATCGCCTGGATAAGCGAGGAAGGCGGACCGGACATCTGTTCGCCTGTCAGCAATGGTGAATCGATATTCCTGCTGGCAACCGAGGGATTGCTTGAGTGTTATAATGTTTCGGACGGCAAAAGGCTCTGGGAGAAGGATTTGCAGGAATATTTCCTGGCCTCGCCCAGCCTTGTCGACAACAAACTATATTTATTGAGTGATAAGGGTGTTATGTTTATTGCCGATGCCGAATCTGAATATAAGGAATTGGCTAAATGCGAGCTGGACGAGAAGTGCCACGCCTCGCCGGCCTTCGCCGATGGACGCATATATATCCGGGGAGTCGAGAACCTGTACTGCATCGGGAG
>JBARRE010000583.1:0-8879 GCA_049644065.1 Sedimentisphaerales bacterium
TTCATTACAAATCGCCTCTTCTTGGTTTATCGGTTTATATGACGATTTCCGTTAGCTTTATATCGAATGTTGTGCAACTGTACAATCTCCAATTCCCGTTTACAATCTTCTTCTTACTATTTAAGGGGTTTTCTGTAGCTCTTTTTATAACAAATACTTAGCCAAAACAGAGCTACATTTCATTCTAACCATTTGCTTGTTGAAAGTCAAAAATATTTTCCTAATACTGCTACTTTTCACATCCTCTCAATGTTCATTCCATTAAGAGTACCAAACCCCGCAATTCCCGTCAAATCAGATTTTTGTAAAATTCGGGACAGTCAACCTATTAAAATCTACGCCACAAGGCCTTATCAAAATACTCACCCGCAAAAGCTTGCCTTCCACGAAATGATCAATATCTCAGATATGCTGTCTTCTGCCGGAATCAATTGAAAAGCTCGATCAATGTTGCTGTTTCACATTATATCCGTTTTCCCGTTATAGAACAAAAACAATCCGTCTTTCTACCTGATACAGCGTATCCTTCGACCAGGCTCAGGACAGGCCTCACGTGGTTCACACCATGAGATAAGTCAAATAAAACATACCATCTATATTAACAGCGTATCTCACGGGGTAAATGTTACCATCTAATTTTGAATAATTTTAAAATAAATTGTAAAAAGAGTAAAAGGCGGAATACAGAACACAGAAACCTATTTCCAGACAGGACTTACAAGATTTACACAGAAAAAGAGATATAGACAGGATAACAGGATTAACAAAAGGGTTCCCAATAAATTATCAAGTGCATCCTGTTATCCTGTCAATAAATTCTTGTTTTTCCCCTTATCTTAAAAATATTCATTCTCTGTGTCCTCCTTCGACTACGCTCAGGACGGCGTCTGTGGCAAATAGAAGAGCGGCGAGTATTGGAGATTTATTTGGAATATTCTTGACGGCAAACGGATTGGTTCGTATAATGTATAACGAATAGAATACAGAATTCAGGAGTCAGAAGACAGAATTCAGGAGACTTTTCCATTTATGATTTATTATTTACTATTGATTATTTCTCTGTGGCCTCTGTGCCTTTGTGGTTCAAACAACAGTGTTAATCGGTGTTAATTCGTGGTTAATTCCTTGTAGAATTGAGAAAAATAGAAGGAAAAAGGCAAAAATGAGCGTAAATCCGTAGTTTATTCGTGGTTATTCGTGATAATTCGTGGTTAATTTGAAAAAACAAAGCCAATTTCTAAAGGGCCAAAATGACGTTAAGTCAATAATAACAATGATTTAAGGAGATTTAAGCGGGCCTAGGCGTCGAGAAAACAAACCCAATTCAAAGCCAAACAAAGCCAATTCGGTTAGCCCCCAGACCTGCTCTGGGGGTTGAAAAAACAAAACCAAAACCGGTCGTGGGCCGGAAATCCGAAGCACTAAGCTCTAAATCCTAAACAAAAGGCATAGGAGACAAATGACAGATCCGAAGGCATGTTTGACAGAGTATGATTTGAAAAAACAAAGCCAATTTTGAAATGGGCAAAATGACGCTAAGATAGTAATGACAATGGTTTATGGAGATTTTGATGGGCCGAGAAGGCGAAAAAACAAAGCCAAACAAAGCCAAACAAAGCCAATTCAAAGCCAATTTCGAGACGAATGAATGGATTGGGTGGGGCGAAATTCCCCAATTTGTCGTGTATTGATAACTTCTGTCTTACCGTCTTTTTCATTGATTTTTATCAAGAAAAATGTATAATCAGGACAGGTGAATGTCATTTAAGCACTTAATTGTGGATATTTGGAGTATAGCCGTGCACAAACGACGAGGGTTTACATTGATCGAACTGTTGGTGGTAATCGCCATTATTGCGCTTCTGATGGGCATTTTGATGCCGGCCCTGCAGCGGGTCAGGAAGCAGGCCAGGACCGTTTACTGTCTTAGCAGCCTCAAGCAGATCGGCATTGCCATGACGGCGTACGCCTTTGAGAATGATGATTTTATCCCGCGGGCGTTGGACCATCAGGTCAAATGGATCCTGGTATTCATCCCGTACTTAGGCAATGAATACGATCACATCGACAATTATCGTGAGGTTGACGTTTACCAGTGCCCATCCTTTCCCCGTAACGGGCAAGGTCAGTACGGCAACAGCAATGACGAGCAGACGGTGGATTATGTTGTGAACGCCTGGAATATGAAGGATCCGGGCTTATCGAACGGAAACGAGGGAAACCAGCAGGATGAGCCGAGCAAGCTCGGTGATATCAGGTCACCGGCCCTGCGGATTTATATGGCCGACAACGAGGCAGGGGAGTGGCGGCCGGTAGTCCGGAACAAATATGAGCTGGACATCCTGGCCAAGTTCAACATTCTGGACGTTTGGTCGAGTACGCATTTGCCTGCATCGGACGGAACGACGGGGGTCGGTAACCTGCACAGGAGGGTCGCCCGTGCACGGCATCGAGGCGAAGGCTGCAACAATCTTTTCTTCGACGGCCACGCCGATTGGCTGCATAAGGACAACAACACGTCCCGATACTGGTGCGGCGCCGAATTGCCCTGATCTACTTTAAACGGATGGTCAATTTCACGGGCAGGCCCTTGTCAGGGGCAATCAGAAAATTCCGGGCGATATATGACAATTCGAGTTGTGCCGGGGCTTCGTCGGCTTTGGTGCCGATTCCGGTCCTCAGGATCGTTGTTGCATTCGCCGCCAGCGTCAGTTGTCTTGGGCCTTGTGTCCCGGCTCTTTCTAAATCTATATCGATGTCCGAGTTATTTTTAATCTCGACCCATATTGTATCTCTGTACTTATTGTAAGGCTTGCCGATTTCAACGGACTCTTTGAAAATTGCATCGAGATATTTTTTCCTGCCGATAAGTTGGTCTTTGAACCAGACTGTAGTCCTTCCTTCAACGAGGGCTTCTTTCACGGCCTTGATATTTTTCTCCCGGGCGAACACCAGGGTCATCGACCTGTGGTTGTCGGGAGACGTTTCGAGCAGGGTTGCCGGTTGATGGATATCGGAGTTTCCCATCATGGTCAGATTCTTTTCGAGGCACCACTCATGGGCTTCGGGATAATATGAACCCCCGTTTACGACTTCGATCCCGTGCATCCATTTGTTCTCATAAAGTGTGGTGTGAGTATCGAACCATCCCTTGTGTTCGGGTTTCCAGCCGGGATGGTTCCAGAATACAAAGGCATTCTGTTTGTCGGCTGCCTTCATGACATCGAAAAGATCCTTGGTATCCAAAGAGTTTGCATCCTGGAGGAAGATAGCATTGAAATGCCCGGGCGGCGTTTCCCTGGTTATTTCTGTGCCCTTAATCAACAAGAGGTTTTTCTCTCTCGCTCGCGAGAAGGCAATGTGGTAGGGACGGTTGTGATTGGTCGGAATATCCGTCTTATGGGGCTGATACTCGATATGATCGGTTATTGAAATTACGTCGAGCCCTTCTCTCCAGGCTTCGTCGACTCGTACAGGAGGCCACACTGAGCCGTCGGAAAAAACTGTGTGCATATGGAGGTCGCACTTTAGCGTTTTGTAACCCAGGATATCGGGGAAATTAATCTCGCGCCTGCTCTGACCAAGTGCAAACGCGGCAAATAACAGATTGACAAGAAGGATTGACAATATGATTCTCTGGCTGGTTTTCATTTTAATGGTCCTTTCTTCAATAAAATTTCAATCTTGCACCTGAGCATGGAGTCAGGAGTTTTGGCCCGGCTATGATATAACATGATCCGGCAAATATCCAGCCTCCAGCGAGGAAATAGTTCAGGAATTCATCCCGGCAAGATTAAACGCCGCCGGAAACTATATTGTGTCACCTACAAGGGGGCGAATATCATCTATCTGGAAATGCACGAGGTACTTATTTGAATCATCATAAGAAGCACAAATCTCCGGCTGTTTCTTTCTGAACATTTCCACTATGGACGTATTGGTTTCCTCCCGGATTTTGGTCAGATACAACCTTTTGCCGGAATATCCTTCGCCCTGCTCAACGAACATGTAAGCAGCTTGTGGATTGGATTTAAGGTTTTGGTGGGTCAGACGCTCGCGCATAATAAACGCGATGGTGGTTTCATCGATTACGTGAGGTTTGGCATAAACAGCAAGATCAACCATTCCATCTTCATCGGCTGTTGCTAAAATGCCGAGACCCTGCACATTTTCGAAATAATCGGACAAATTCATGTCTAATCGCTCCTTAAAATTGTCCGGCCGTCTTAATAATATCATCAGGTTCCGAATCTATTTCAGCATACTTGAGTTTGAGCGTAACCGCAATAGTTTCCTGGGCATTAATAGTCGATCGCTTATTGAGAATCATTATGCCGCTTATTTTCGGAACTCCGTCTCTAAATTCAGCTATGTATAACCTGGGCATGATCCGCAAATATGCAAGACAGACGAAATCTACTACTTTTGAGAACATTTCTCTTGACGAGAGTATGTGAATATGGTAAAATACTTTACATAAGTTGGTGAGGGACAGACGGGGTGGATGGATCTGGGGGCAAGGGGGAATCTTTCATATATTTCTCTTACTGTTTAATACGACGGTATCTTGCCTGGTTTGTATCCTTCTTTAACTGGAGGGCCGCCGAATATGGCACAAAGGCCTGTCCCGGAATATTTATGTTCGAGTATTAAACTTAATTTTGAGGAGGGTAATGATAATGAAGAAGCTGGTAACAATTTGCATTTTATTGGTACTGATGTCGACAGGAGCTGCTAATGCCGCTTTCACATTGACGTTCGATGAGCTGCCTATGCAGCCCATTGACGGTTTAAGCTACATGGGAGTAACTTTTGGTTTCAAGGTTGGTGGGAGCCCCTCGACCGATGCTATCTATAATGGGATCGGGCCGGGAACGCTTACCTATTTGCAGGATCCATCAATGGAGGGTACTACAGCGGGTGTACTTACCCTCGATTTCTCTACACCCACTGATCAGCTCGAATTCGGTGTAGCATTAAACTCCTACTATGCCGCAACACAGGCATACGCGGTTAGACTTTACGATTCATCTTATGCACTTATCGGGCATTTCACAGGGAATACGTCTCCGCTGGTGCTTTGGTCGGAAGGCCAGTTCACTTATAGCGGGACACTGGTTCGTCGAGCAGTTATTGGTTTCAACGAGCAGGCTGCCAGTCGGTTTGCAATGGATAATTTGACCATTAATCCTATTCCAGCCCCCGGCGCTGTTTTATTGGGCAGTATTGGATTGGGTCTTGTTAACTGGCTGCGCCGTCGCAGAACATTGTAAAGCATATACCAGTCAAAGATTAATAGGGCTGTGAGTTGAAGACTTGCAGACTTTGTTGAGCCCCTGCTTTTTCGCTTTTTTCCCTCCGAAAAGCAGGGGCTTGTTCATAATCCGCTTTTCCTGCAGCTTTCGGTATTGCTTCTATAACCGAACTGACATTGGGACCCCCTGCTTTCGCACGATATGGAGGCTCCCAAAGCCAGCCCAATTATATTGGGACCGGTGCTCAAAATGGTTGGAACGGCATTATTCGGTTCGATCTGGCTCTGCCGGCAAGCCAAATTGGTCTTGGCGTTGCAGACAGCTCAGGAGGACCGGAGACTCTAAGCGTCTATAACAGTGGAGGCGTTTTGCTCGAATCGCACGTCTTGACACCCGGAGTGAATATCTACGCGGTCATCACAAGGCCAGCCTACGATATTTCGCGTATCGAGATCTCCGGCGAATTCTTCGCAGCGGATGACTTGCAGTTTAATACGATCCCGGCTCCAGGTGCTATTCTGTTAGGCACTATCGGGGTGAGTCTTGTCGGCTGGCTGCGCAGACGCAAAACACTATAGCAGTTAATACCGGAATACGAATTTTATAAGGGCTGTGAGTTTCGTACTTGCGGTTCTTCTAAGCCCTTACCTGCTCTACCGCTTCTCTTTTGGTAGTGCGGGCAGGGATTTTTTATTTGCACTTCAAATCGAAGGCCATTGGCAGCTTTGCTTATTGAGCCAAGTCGCAGCACTTCCGGCAATAAATAATCCGTTTTGACACATTCTGCTGCTGAGGTCACCGGATACTAAAGGATCCATCTAAAACATATCCTTGGCGCATCTGTTCTATCTAAATATAATTCCGGAATGAAGGCCCTCCGGCCTTGCCGCAAGGCGGGGGGTTGCCGGAAATTCAAAATTTATGAAAGGAGTAATTACGATGAGAACAATTATGCTATGTGTTTCGATTTGCCTGCTTGCGATTTTCGCCGGAGGAGCGGCTAAGCAACCGGCTAAAAAAGCTGTTAAGATGCACTACGTGGAGACTGACACCGGCCGGTGGCTTATTCACGATATGAATCGGCCAGCGCCGGCCGTGATCGAGCCAGGCACAGAGAGCACGCCGAGTAAACCGGGCAAAGCCCCTTCTGACGCAATCGTTTTATTCGATGGGACCAATTTGTCGCAATGGACCGACACCAAGGGCAATACGTCGAAATGGATTCTTGGGGACGGCTATATGGAGTCCGTCAAAGACTCAGGCTACATCCAGAGTAAGCGCCAGTTCGGTTCGTGCCAGTTACACGTTGAGTTTGCAACACCCGCTACGGTTAAAGGTTCCAGCCAGGGACGGGGCAACAGCGGGGTGTTCCTGATGGGACAATACGAGGTACAGGTTCTTGATTCCTACGACAACAAGACCTATCCGGACGGCCAGTGTTCCGCGCTATACGGTAGGGCGGTTCCTCTGGCCAACGCCTGCCGAAAGCCGGGCGAGTGGCAATCGTATGATATCATTTTCCATAATCCGACTTTCAAAGATAAGAAGATCGTCAGGAAGCCGACATTCACTATACTTCATAACGGCGTGCTCGTCCATGACCATGTCGAGCTGCAGGGAGGTACCGGTTGGGATGGCCCACATGCTATATCCGACTTCAGGCCGCATGGCGATAAAGGGCCAATCTCGCTGCAGGATCACGGCAACCCGGTGAGATATCGCAATATCTGGATTCGGGAGCTTGCTGACTAAACAATCGGACAAACCAACGCATTAAAAACCGGGACCTGTGTCGAGGGCGTCCCGCCCTCGAACGCGGGCTGGAAGCCCGCGACACGGTCCCGATTTTGTTACGTACCCGTTAAGATCGTGCCGGAATTACAATTTTCAACGGGCATCAATTCCGCGCAATTGCCTACCGGGTAAAATGCTGTGTCAATATCTCCTCAAGCCTGCCCGGAAACGCCGCCTCGATCTGCTCAAGACTCCTTAGACCTAAAATCCAGGCGACGGCCACCGGATCGGCCCTGTAATCGGTATGGCCTTCGTAGAATCCGTACCGCATTATGTAATACGGCAACATCTCGCCGCTATAAATGTGTGAAAGCTTCTTTAACATAGCAGCCATTTGATCATTTGTAAGATCAGGATATTTCTCGCGGAGGAATGCCTTCTCGTGCTGATTAGGCTCTCTCCATATCTCGATTTGAAAGTTCCCCAGAATTTCATCTTCGAACAGGGATTCCTGCCAGCCCTTCGTGCCTTCGGCCTTTACGAACACCTTTTGCCCGTTATACAAAATGTATTCGAAAGGCTCCCAGAACCTGCTCAGTCTGTTCAATTCTTCATCTCGCAGTATCATGTTCCAGATATGAAACAGCGGCCCGGCCGTTTGCGGATGCCGCAGACCGAGCTGTTCGACAAGGCGGTTGTCACCGTTAATGATGGAGATGATATCTTCATCGGCACTCATGAATCCGGCGCCGGACGACCTTCCCGGCCGGCCCAGCTCGGCGATTTCCACGATGGACCGGCCCGCTATTATTTTTGTCCTGTTCAATTCGGCCTCTGAGTGAAGGCCGGTTCGGGCTAATGCGGGAAAGTCGACGGCATCAACTTCAAGCTGCCGGCCTTTGCCCCACTGATTCTGTTTGTAATTCAAAGACTTGCCGTTCTCAACTGTCACCGGGACAAGCACATATTTTCCATTTTTTGTAAAAGCCGTTACGACTTCAACTGCGTCCAACGTTGTATGCGGCGAAGGAATATCCGGTTTGGTATCGAGCGTCGCCGGATAGCAGGGATACTCCTTCTGACCGCAATAAATCTTATCGGGAGATATTTTTTCTGAAGTTCTATCCGGACTCGGCTCTTCTTTGACGATTCTGTTCGATTTAATTTGGTCCAGGATCCAGGCCGCCTGCTCTCGGACATGACCGGCCCTATCCTTTAGAGCATCGGTGAGCGGCTCGATAACCTTCTCGGAGTTTATCTTTGTCAAAGCGACAGCCGCCTGATCGCTGACCATCCAATCGGCATCCGCCAACGCTTCGATTAACGGCTCAATCGCTTTTTGGTTTTCGATTCTTCCCAGCGTCCATGCCGCCTGCCAGCGGGCAAGGCTGTTTTTGTCTTTTAACGCCGCAATGAGCCGCTCAACGGCCGGTTCGCCGATTTGCAGCAGAGCTTCGCGTGCTTTGAGCCGGACAATCCAGCTTTCGTCCTTCAAGGCATCGATGAGACTTTCGGCGGCATTCTCAGCTTTGATCTGGCCAAGCGACTTGGCGGACGCCGCGCGAACATATTGGTCGTCGTCATTGAGTGCCCGTATGAGGGCAGCGGCCCCTTTCTTGTCACCGAGCATACCAAGAGCCTGGACACATTTCCACCGGACAAACTGGCTCTCATCTCTCGATACACGGGAAAGTACCTTAACGGCTTCTTTTGATTTAAGCTCCGCCACAGCCATAGCAGCCGAGCCGCGAACATATGGATTAAATTCGGCATCTTCGACCGATTTAACCATTGCTTCAACCGCTCGCCGTGACCCGATCTTCGCCAAAGCATTAACTGCCCTGGCGTGAACGATCCATGTCTTGATGCTTTTGTCCTGCAAAGTGCGGA
>JBARRE010000584.1:0-12055 GCA_049644065.1 Sedimentisphaerales bacterium
CACTGAATATTCTGCTGTGTGAGAACTGGCCCGATGCCGAAAAAGTGCTTGCCGAAGCATTACTGAAAGCCGGATGCGACAAAGAGAGTTTTGCCTGTGTTCGCTGCTCTGTCGAACGCATGGTTAAAGGCGTGGAAAACGAGCTTGATTTAATAGCTGAAGGCGGTCAGACGTTCTATGTGGATAGACGGACATGGAAAGGTGGGCAGGGCGGCGTTGTTTGCGGCGTCGAAGGATTAACTTTTACCGACAAAATTGAGGCCATTTACGCCCGCAAACTTTATACGAGTAACGCCGGGGGTGCTGCTCTGGCGTATTTCGGCTATCTTTCCAATTGTCACTTTTTGTACGAGGCCCTGGAAATACCTGAAATCAGGAAGAACTTGACAGAGCTGCTGAATGTTGCTAAACAATGCCTTATTGAGTCTTTCGGTTTAGATGAAGCCGGATTAGAGCGGCATCTTGATGAGTTGATGAACCGGCGTTTTCCCAACCGGGACCTGGCCGACACGGTTCAAAGAGTCGCTCGCAATCCGCTTCGAAAGTTGGGGTCGCAAGAGCGGTTAGCCGGACTGGTACATTTGTTGCAAAGGCATGCTCTTTCGACCGAACCGGTGTCCCGTGTGATTGGCTCTGCATTGCACTATCGTGATCCGGCGGATGCCGAGAGTCTTGAACTTGGCCGGATCATCGCTCAGAAAGGGGCCGTCGCGATCCTGGAAGATGTGTGCGGCTTCAAAAGACGAGAGAGATGCTTTGAGGAATGCCTCGAATTTTATGATTATTATTCGTAACTAAGGAGAAATAGAATGGCTGGAGAATATCGCTTTTCATTTGGGCCGTGGAATATCCACGAGGGAGCCGATCCGTTCGGACCTACGGTCAGAGATAGTATCGCTTTCGGCAGGAAACTAAAGCTGTATAAAAAGTTGGGTTTCGATGCCGTGCAGTTTCACGATGACGATGCCGTACCGGACATGGATGATCTGAGCCCCGAGCAGATTATCAAAAAGGCGGAAGAAGTGCGGGATATGCTTGAGAGCGAAGGGTTGGTGGCGGAGTTTGTTGCGCCCAGGTTGTGGGAGGGCGGTAAAACAATTGACGGTGCCTACACATCGAACGACCCGGCCTGTCGCGATTACGCGAAAGAGCGCAGCCAGCGGATGCTCGATATTACCGCTGCTCTCGATTGTAAACTGGTAGTGCTGTGGCTCGCTCGCGAGGGGACTTATATCCGCGAAGCCAAGGACAGCAAACTCGCCGTAGAACGGATCGTCGAGGCGATAAATGACATGCTCGCTTACAAATCCGACGTTAAGATCGCAATTGAGCCGAAGCCGAATGAGCCTATGGACCAGGCCTATATCCCGACGACCGGGCATGCTGTTGCCATCAGTTACCTGACGAACGAGCCTGAACGTGTCGGTGTTAATATTGAGACGGCCCATGTGATTCTTGCTGGCCTCGATCCTTCGGATGAAATGGGTTTTGCCCTTGCTTATGACAAGCTCTTTACCGTCCATCTGAACGACCAGAACGGCCTGAAATTCGACGAGGATAAGAGCTTCGGCTCCGTGGACCTGCGAAGGGCGTTTAATCAGGTGCGCATCCTCGATAAATACGATTACGGCAAAGACGGCGAGTTCGTTGGCCTGGATGTTAAGGCGATGCGTACCCAAAAGCAGGAAGTTTCTACCAAGCATTTAACCAACAGCAGAACGATTTTCCTGCACCTGGTAGACCTTGTTCGAAGTCTGGACGAGAAAAAAGTTGAGAAGTTGATCGCCGAGCGGGATTACGAAGAACTGGACATGTTGATAATTAACCACCTTATGGGTAAATAAAACTGTTAAAGGTTTTCAGAAGCATGACGACTAATAAGACCGTGTTAAGTTTAGGTGCTCACCCCGACGATGCTGAGTTTTTCTGTGCCGGGACGCTTGCATTGCTGCGTCAGAAGGGGTGGGATGTTCATATCGCCACGATGACGCCGGGCGATTGCGGAACCGTGCAGTACAGCAGGGAGGAAATCAGCAGGATTCGCAGGGCGGAAGCGGCCAGGGCGGTGAGTATGTTGGACGGAACCTATCATTGTCTCGAATGCGGCGATATTTTCATATTGTATGACAGGCCGACACTGCTCAAAGCGATTGAGCTGTTGCGGAAGGTCAAACCTGCAATCGTCTTTACTACGAGCCCATCGGATTATATGGTTGACCACGAAATGGCGAGCAAGATTGCTCAAACGGCGTGTTTTGCTTGTGGGGTTGTGAATGTTGAGACGCCCGGTGCCGAACCGTTTGAGCCTATACCACATCTGTACTATATGGATGCGGCGGAACAGAAGGACAAGTTCGGGGTGGAGATTAAAGCCGGCACCATAGTCGATATATCCGGCGTGATAGACACCAAGGAAGAAATGCTATGCTGTCATGAAAGCCAGCGGCATTGGCTGATGACACACCACGGTATGGATGAATACGTAAACATGATGAAGGCTTCTGACCAAAAGAGAGGCCGGGAAATAAACTCGGGCTTTGCCGAAGGTTTCAGGCAGCATTTGGGTCACGCGTATTTGCAGGACAATATCCTCAAGGCCGAACTCGGTGACCTGGTTCATATCGTATAAGGAGATCGTCAATGGCGAGAAAAATCAGTATGTTGGCGCCCGAATGGTGGGATTATACCACGCTCGATGATGAAATTCTCAACGATGCGGCGAAGCTCACGGCCGAAGATATGGCCGGCCTGAGCAGGGAAGGTTTCAATGTGGTCTTTTATGATACGCTCGAAGATTTCTATCTGGCCGAAGCGCTGGAATACATCACGGCGTGGAAACAGGCGACGGTTGATAACCCCGCGGGAATCTGCGGACCGATCGGGCCCACCGAACAGCTTCCGCTTGTAGCGCGGCTCGTCAATGAATTGAAGCTGGATCTCAAGAACGCCCATTTCTGGGGTATGGATGAGTGGTACATGGACGGCAAAGAAGCGCCGATGTCGCATCCGCTATCTTTCGCAAAGGCGGATATGGAGCTTTGTTTTAGTCGTATTGACGATAAGCTCAGGATGCCGGAATCCAACATTCATTTTCCGAAGGCCGATGCGAGCGAGTACATCAAAAGCTGGGACGGCGTCCGCTGCGTCGTGATGCAGGGCGGGCAGGGTGATATCAAACACTGGGCATTCAACGATCCGGTGAAGCGGCAGGGCGATTACAAGGACCAGCCGCCGACGCCACAGGAGTACAGCCGACTGACGACACGGGTGGTGGACCTGCACCCGGTGACCGTGATGCAGAATGCGCGAACCAGCGGCGGCGGTGTCGTGACCGGAGTGCCTACCAGGGCGATTACCGTCGGGCCCGTCCAGACCTGGCAGGCGGAGAAAGTCTCGATCTGGCAGGCGGGCACGCACGATAATCCCTTCGGCATGAGATTGACAACCTTGATGATCGGCAAGAAAGTTGCGGACAGTTCGGTGCCGATGTCGCTTCTGGCCGGGCATCCGAATGTTCAATTTAATTTCTACAGGCCTGCCATCGGTAAGTGTGAAGCCGAAATGCACTGATACAAATGAGACAGAGTTTTGCGAGAGCGGGAATATGGCAACAGATGTTTTGATTTTAAACACAGCCGTGACGGATTTGAGAAGGCCGGATTTCGAATTTGCCGATGAGCTGGTAGGCATAGGTGGGTTAGCAAAGTGCAAGACCGAGGATATGCCGGGCTATTCCCAGCAACAACTGGCCGAATGGATCGAGCAGGGATTTGCAACAGCGGGCGGACCTGGCAATACGGCTCCTCTGATTGCCAGGACGGGGCTGAAAGTCGCCATCGGGGTGAACCTCGGCAGGGGGGATTACGACGGTTTGGATGCCCAGGGCAGGTTTTTCTACGATGTCATGACGGCCAACCGCATTGACATGTCGCAAATTCATATACATCCTGATTTACATACGGGGACAACGTTTATTCACAGCACCGTCGGCCAGGACAGGGGCGGGATCGCCTATTTTCCCGGTGCCAATGACGATTTTGATTTTGAGATATTCAAAGGAGCCGTCGAGCGATTGCAGCCCAGAATGGTTTATTATATGTACTCCGGATTGTCCGACCGGGGTGACGCCAATGGCGGGCGGGATTTAGCTGAATTTATCAAATGGTGCCGCGGTAACGGAGCCGTGACAATTGTCGACAGCCATACTTTGACGGGGAATCCTCACACGCTGATCGAGCAGGGTGTTGCAGTCAAGGAGTATCGGCTCCTGGAGCCGTTGCTGCCCGAGGTTGATTTGTTCTTTACCTCCTGCGATGAGGCTAAATTGATTGAAAATACGCTTGCCCCGGGACGAAAATGGAGTGAGTTCGAAGAGCATGAAAATGATGTACATTTTCTCGATTTTCTGACCGAGAGATTCTGGCGCCAAGACGGCAGAACAAAGCTGTTCGGCGTGACCGTCAGCGACGGCGCCTATGAACAGCATGTGAATCCGGATGAAACCGTCGATGGTCCGAATCGTGTCAAGTCCCGGTTTATGGCAGGCGAGGTGGTTGACCTCGTTGGGGCCGGAGACTCGTTTAGAGCGGGGCTTATTGCTTATATCACCTCTCATCTTGACGAGTTTAAGGCCGGCTCTATCGACTTCACTGAAGCGGTACAGATGGGCAATTTGTTCGCATCGCTGTTTATCAAAGCTCCGCTTGAAGACAGGTACGGCAACATCCACGCCTATGAGAAGATGCTGAAAGTCGTTCGCAGTGCCGTGACGTATCAGAGTTTTGATGCGCTGCAGGGCGCTTTGAGTTAGGCAATTCAGAAAGGAAATACAGATGGCCAAAAAGGACCATGGTTTTAACTGGCAGAACAAAGTTAATAATCCCGCTCAGATCGGAGGTATTGAAACTTCGGTTCTGGACAATGGCCATGGTAAAGGGACGCGAATCGCCTGGATTAATACCGGGGCCGGTCTTCGGTACAAGGTAGTAATCGACAGAGGGCTGGATATTGTTGATGCTTTCTATAATCAGTACAGCCTTGCCTGGTTAAGCCACGCAGGAGTAACCGCTCCTCGGCCGGACGCGAATCGTGGACTGGAATGGCTCTATTCATTCGGTGGCGGCTTGTTGACGACGTGCGGCCTGACTCACATCGGAGGGCCTGAAACCGATGAGTTCGGCGAGCGAGGTCTGCACGGGCGCATAAGCAATCTTCCGGCGAGGATAGAATCCATTGTCCAGCCGGGCTTGCCCGCGGGAAAACTTCAGATGAGTATCACTGCCGTGGTTAAGCAGTCCCGTGTGTTCGGGCCTAATCTTGAGTTGAGGCGTACGATATCGGGCACCCTCGGTGAGCCGGCCGTTCGAATTCACGATGTTGTCACGAATCTCGGCAATACGCCGGTGCCGCATATGATCTTGTACCATTGCAACTACGGCTGGCCTCTCGTTGATGAAGGCACTGAAATTATCTGCAAGGGCGACTGGGTGTCACGCGGGCTGGATATGGATAATGCTGTATTCAACAGCAAACGCAATTTTCGAAAGTGCTCAAAGCCGCTCGACAGTCACCGAGGCGGCGGCGAAGGTTGCGCTTTTATCGATGTGGCTGTCGATAAGAAGGGGATGTGCAATGCTGGCCTATATAATCGAAAGCTCGGCTTGGCGCTTGCTCTGAAGTACAAAAAGAAGCAATTGCCGTGGCTGAGTAATTGGCAGCACTGGGGGCCCGGCGAGTATGTGACGGCCTTGGAGCCGGGTACCAATCCTCCGGTTGGACAGGGCAACGCACGAAAACAGAAAAAACTCATCCACCTCGCCCCGGGTAAGAGCAGAACCTACGATCTGGAAATGACGATTCTAACGGACAAAAAGCAGATCGATGAGTTCTTAAAGGCTGCAGGTCAGTAATGATGGCCGAGCATGTATTTACCGGTTTCGGATTCGGGCCGATACAGGGCGGGCTGTTTGCCAAGGAGGCATTTCAAAGCGGCAACTTCAAGCGGATTGTCGTAGCGGAGATCGATGCAGATTTGGTTGACGCCGTCAGGGCCAACAAGGCAAGCTATTATGTAAATGTCGCCAAAGCCGACGGTATAGAGCCGCTGCGAATTGACAATGTGGAGCTGCTGAATCCGAACGTCACTGCCAACAGGCAAAACCTCCTCGAAGTCCTGGCTCAGTCAACGGAAATCGTTACCAGTCTGCCTTCTGTCAATTTCTATGAAGCCGGCCAGGCCAACAGCGTTGTTTCACTGATAGCTGAGGGCTTGAATAACAGCAGCGCCAAAGCAACGATTATTTACACTGCGGAAAATAATAATCACGCGGCAGAGATTTTGGAAAAAGCCGTTAGCGAAAAAAATGCCGCATTGTCAAAAGGAAAGGTGCAGTTTCTCAATACGGTAATCGGCAAAATGAGCAGAGTCGTTACTGACCCTGTTGAAATTGCTGAACTGAAACTCAAAACTATAGCCCCGGGTATCGAGCGGGCCTTTTTGGTCGAGCAGTTCAATCGAATTTTGATGAGCCGAACGCAGATTGCCGGTTTTAAGCCCGGCATAAAAGTGTTCATCGAAAAGGACGACCTATTGCCTTTCGAAGAAGCCAAGCTATATGGCCATAATGCAATACATTCACTACTCGGTTTTATCGGTGCTGTAAAGGGAGCCAAGTCGATGACCGAACTCAAGGATGACAAGGTCGTTATACAAATCGGCAGAGAAGCTTTTTTAAAGGAGTCCGGAGCGGCACTGATAAAAAAGTATGCTTACCTCGGAGATCAGCTTTTCACCGAAGCCGGCTTCAAAGATTATGCCGAAGACCTGCTCGAACGAATGACCAATCCGTACCTGGGCGATACTATCGCCAGAGTAACTCGTGACGTAGTGCGTAAACTCGAATTAGACGGCCGGATATTCGGCACGATTCAACTGGCTATGGAATATGGCGTCGAGCCGAAGAATATGTCTTTAGGCGCGATAGCCGGCGTCGCAGTCTTGCTACAAAAAGCCGAAAAGTATAATCTGCCTGACGATTTGCGTTTCGCTGACTGGCGTAAATTAGATGAGGTCCGAATCGAAAGTATCCTTAACTGGCTCTGGAACGGTAAAAGCTGCCGGCAAATTGATCAAATCATTAAATCCCTCAAAAACGCAAAAAAACATTTGTAAGAACTAACCACAGGTTTACAGTCGTTTTAGTAATGAATTTTGCTTGTTCCGAGCAACAGACAGCCGCCTATCACGAGATTTTAACCAGCGTTGGAATAAATAAGTATTGTTCTTTCAGTCAACATTAGTCGAGGATTGACAGCATATATTATTAGGTCTATAATGCCTGCGTTGATTTTTTGAAAGGCAATATCATGGATTATGAGCAGGACAACAATATGTCGAGCCCGATGGGACCACAGTCTGCAGGGCCGGTATCAGGTTTGAACGCAAGCCCGCCGACAATGAGACCGGCCAGAAAAGGGTCGGGGTGGAGGATTTTCTGGGGTATTGTTTTGGCGTTTTCAGTTATGGCCAATATAGCATTGTTTTTGATGCTAATCGGTGTAGTCGCTATCTTTGCAACGGGGCAAAGAGGAATGCTCACCGAAGAAGTGATTCGGGAGGGGCCTGCAAGGAACAAAATAGCTGTGATTACTTTGCAGGGCATAATCCATGGCCAGCTTGCCGGCGATGTTTACCAGCAGCTAAAAGTGGCCGGGCGGGACAGGCGAGTAAAAGGATTGATTGTTCGTGTAAATTCGCCGGGTGGAACGATTTCGGCCAGCGACCAGATATATAAGCAAATCAGGGAGTTCCGGAGCAAAGAAAACATACCGGTTGTTGCATTTATGCAGGGTGTTGCCGCTTCGGGGGGATATTACACGTCGGTTGCGTGTGAGAAAATCATAGCAGAGCCGACTGTGATTACCGGCTCGATTGGTGTGATAAGCTGGTATCTTGTTGTTCAGGAACTGCTGGAAGAAAAACTTGGAGTTCTGCCGGTTACTGTAAAGTCGGGCCCGAAGAAGGATTGGCCGAGTTCATTCAGGGAGCCGGCCCCGGAAGAGCTTCAATATATGCAGGACAAACTCATAATCCCCGCCTACGAGAGGTTCGTGCAGATTGTTGCCGAAGGTAGAAAGGCGACACTTGATGCGAATGAGGTCAGACGGCTGGCAGACGGCGGTATTTTCGGTGCACAGGAAGCCCTCGACGAAAAGCTGATAGATGATATCGGCTATCTGGATGAGGCGATAGAGTCGGTTAAATCTCTGGCGGGGATTAAAACTGCCCAGGTGGTGGCATATCGCAAGCCTTTTACTTTTGCCGACTTTTTGAGCTACCGCAAGCCGAACCTGTTAAAACTCGACAGAAACACGCTGTACGAGCTTGGTACGCCGCAGGTATTGTATCTCTGGAGCGCATATTGAAAACCTGCGGGTAAAAGATGTGCGAAGTGCCTGATGCGAGTCTGTAGATAACGGACGGCTCAATATTCACAAGCCTGCGCATTTTGAAGGGAATATTGTATAATGAGCCGATTCATATTTTTTGTGATTTTGGTATCCATTTGGCCTTTCGCCGCAATCGAAGCGATAAGTCGCCCGAATATGGAATTGATAACAGTAGCACCTGATGGGCAAAGTTTTATAGAGACTGATTCCGACCGTTCCTACATTCCATTTGGTACGAACTATTACGATCCTCATACGGGCTGGGCGCCCAAACTATGGCGGCAGTTCGATGCCGAGAAGGTTCGGCAGCACTTTCGCGTTATGAGCGGGATGGGCGTCAATTGTGCCCGGGTCTTTCTGACTGCCGGCAGTTTTCAGCCCACCGCTGAAAAGATCGAAGAGCAGGCTCTTTCGAAACTGGACACACTCGTTGAGATCGCTCATGAGAAGGGCGTTCGGCTGATATTGACCGGCCCGGACCACTGGGAAGGCCAGCCCGAGTATTGGAAGCCGGATCGATTCGCCGGCCAGGCAGCTCTGCAGGCACTCGAACGCTTTTGGTCTGTTGTGGCACAGCGCTACCGTGGCGAGCCGGCCATTTTCGCCTGGGACCTTCTTAACGAACCGCATATGCCGTGGTTTGTCGAACAGTGGCGTCCACAATGGAACGCCTGGCTGCAGAGTACCTATGAAAACCGCGAAGCGTTGAAGGTCGCCTGGAGTGATGAACTGACCGAAAATGACGAGTGGGGCAACGTAGCGGTGCCGGAGAATCTGCCCGACCCGGGAAATCCGAGATTGCAGGACTGGCAGCATTTTCGAGAGCATCTGGCAGATGAGTGGGTGCGCCGGCAGGTTGAAGCCATCCGCCGGGCTGATCCGACTCATCTGATCACGGTTGGGTATATCCAGTGGTCTTATCCGCTGGTTCGTTCGGGTAATCCAAACCGTTATGCCGCTTTCAATCCTCGCCGACAAGCTCGCTGGCTCGATTTCGTGACCATTCATTTCTACCCGACTCTGGGCAGTCCTTTTGAATCGGAGCAGAACCGGCAGAAAAACATAAGCTACCTGCAGGGGGTATTAGCCTACTGTCATACCGGCAAGCCGGTGGTCCTCGGTGAATTTGGATGGTACGGCGGCGGGGCACCCCAGAATCATCCTTACCTGAGCGAGCAGCAGCAGGCTTGCTGGATAAACGAGGAAATCGAGGCATCCCGTTCGCTGGCTGATGGATGGCTGTCATGGCCATTTGCCGACTCTCCCGAATCAGGAGATATCAGCCTGTTTGCCGGTCTGGTCAAGGCCGACCTAAGTCTCAAAGCCTGGGGCCACAAGTTCAAGGAGTTGGCGGCTAATCTGCCGGAACTGAAAAAGTCGACACCGAAGTTGCCTCTAACTGATTTTCCTATGGCCTTGACGACAAACGATAAAGAACTCAGCCGATTGCATCAGACCTACGTGGAAGATATTCAGCAGGTGATCAGTGAGGCAGAAGTTAAAAGCCGCAGTGAAAAATAAGTGACCTGCCCCCTTAGACAACGTCACAATCTCTGTTAGAGTGATTGGCAGGTTAGAAGTCGTTGACAGGATCAAAAGGTGACCTCTTCATGGCTAAAGTGAAATCGGATTTTCATGACATCTTCAATAGGGGCCGCTTAATAGAGTGAGAGCTTAGCCATATTATTCAGGTGCATATAGAAGGGAGTTTACTAACTTATGAATCGTAAAATATACCTATCATTTTTGATTTGCATGATACTTTCCTGGGATTGTGTTTGCTCAGGAAATCTTACGCAACTCGAATGGGGAAATCCAAAGGTCACAGTAAAGCAAGATGCAACTCAATGGATCATCCAGGGAAAACGTCTCACAGTAGTAATTGACTCAAATACCCTTGCGATGCAAGTCAGGGACAAAGACATTTCATGGAACATAGAGGGTTCAACAAAGGGAGATCTGACTATTGAACATAATGGCCGGAACATTCCTTTACGGCTTAAAGATGCAAAACAAATAAAAATAGAATCCTATGAAACAGGATTCAAGTCGGGAATAAAAATCCAATTGAATGACTATGTTCACCAGGACAAGCTGTTGGAAATTCGCTTACAGCTCAATATTTGCCTTCAGGCCCCCAGCGAAGATCTCGTTTGCGAACTGGTTGCCAAAGAAGAAACTGCTGCTGTTAAACAGTGTTTATGGCCGGCTCCCTTTGAACAGGCAAGCCTCGATTTTACCGTTATCCCTTTCATGCAGGGAATGCTGTTGCCAAAGAAATGGTCGGAGCGTGTTTGGCTTTATGACACAATGTCTTACGGGCGTGGTCTCTACATGCCCTGGTGGGGCCACCAGAAAGGTGATTCTGCAGCAATGGTTATTCTTGAGACACCCGCCGATGGCGGCTGCCACTTTTCACATCCTGCAGGAGGACCGACGCGGATTGGTTCTCGCTGGGAGCATTCTCTGGGAAAACTTTCATATCCGAGGCAAGCCAGACTGTGCTTCTTTCGGAAAGGCAACTATGTGACACTTGCAAAGCGATATCGGCGTTATGTCATTGAAAATGGATCTTTCGTTTCATTAAATGAGAAGATTGCTCGTAATCCTATTGTAAAGCGATTGATCGGCTCTCCTGTAATCCACACGAATATTCTCATACACATCCAACCAGAGTCGAGTTATTACAACAAGAAGGACCCTGAAAAGAATCATTATTATGTCAGGTTTGACAAGAGAGCAGAGCAATTACGCGCCCTGGAAAAGAGGGGGGTAAACCATGCCTATATCCACCTGGATGGATGGGGATTTCGGGGATATGACAATCTGCATCCTGATATTCTACCTCCGAGTCCGGAGGCCGGTGGATGGGAAGGTCTTCGTGCTCTTGCACAGACTTGTGATGACCTGGGCTATGTGTTTGCCCTCCATGACCAATACCGTGATTATTATCTTGATGCCAAATCATATAATGAACAGCATACGGTCATACAGGAAAATGGTCATAGACATTATGGCAGTACCTGGTATGGAGGTAAACAATCCATTCTCTGTTCCAGTTTAGCTCTTGGGCATGTTACTAAGAATTACCGTTCTATCCTTAATAAGAATATCAATGTCCGGGGCGCATACCTGGATGTGTTTGCCGTTGTCCCACCAGATGAGTGTTACAATCCGGAGCACCCGGTGACACGAAAACAGTGCCTGGAATACAGGGGAGACTGTTTTGATTTTATCCGCACTCAAGTTGGAGTAGTCAGTTCCGAAGAACCGGCTGATTGGGCAATCCCTCACCTGGATTTAGTTCATCATGCTCCGTTTGCCTTGAATCCAAATCCAGGCCATGGGCCGGCAATGGGCATACCCGTTCCCCTTTTCAGTCTGGTTTATCATGATTCGATCTTTATTCCCTGGTCACTTGGAAAAGGAGTATGGGGCATTCCGGAAAATGACTCAGGTTATTTACATGGTCTGGCTCATGCGGGATTGCCGTATTTATCGATTGAGCCCGCTGAGGAAGAATTGCAGCGAGTTCGTATTATGAGTAATCTTAACAAAAGACTTGCTCTGATAGAAATGACCAACCAGAAATTTCTGGATGACAAGT
>JBARRE010000585.1:0-3971 GCA_049644065.1 Sedimentisphaerales bacterium
CGGCGAGGCGGCGTGGATGGACAACCAGTATAAACTGGTCACGGACGGCAAAAAAACAGAGCTGTTCGATATCGTAGCCGATCCGCTTGAAAAAAAGAATATAGCGAAGGATAAATCCGGAATCACCTCCAGAATGAAGGCACAGATCGAAACATGGCAGGCATCCGTCGAGAAAAGTCTTGCCGGACAGGATTATTAGTAAAGAAAATCCAGGTGATTTTTAGTCCGGATGGCCCCAGACTTTGGGCAGTTTAAAGTCTTTTGGCAGTCGGTTCGGCGGGACATTAGGCTTGACAGCCTGGTCCGTATAGGACTCCAGGCGGCGCTTGAGATCCCGGAGCTTCTGTGGATTTTTCTTACTGAGATCATTCTTCTCGTATGGATCTTCAGCGAGATTAAACAGTTCGAAGACATCCTGGCCGGCTTTTTCACCGGTGCTATTGGCTCCAATGTCACCATTATGGACGAGTTTCCAGTCGCCGTGGCGGATCGCCCCGTTGGCGGGCGTGACATTCAGCAGTATGTCCTCGTGCGGCGAGGATTTGCCCTGGGCAATTGTGGGCCAGGCATCTTTGCCGTCGAACGGCAGCGATTGCTTAAGGTTACCGCCTGCGAGCTTGATAAGTGTTGGATACATGTCAACGATATGGAGCGGTTCCTGGACGACTGTGCCGGCTTTAAGCACGCCGGGCCATGTTGCAGTCGCCGGCACACGCACCCCTCCTTCGTAAAGCTGTGCTTTATGGCCGCGCAAAGGCCCGTTGTCCGCGACATTGCCGACTCCCCCGTTATCGGAGCAGAAAATTATCAGGGTGTTTCGCCTCATGCCGCGTTTATCGAGCGCCGAGATTATCCGCCCGATGGCATCGTCCATACATGTCACCATCCCGGCGTAGATCCGCTTGTTTTTGGCCTTGATGTGCTTGTACATATCGACATAAGATTCCGGCGCCTGAAAAGGCGAGTGTACGGCGTTGAAAGGAACATAGAGAAATAACGGACGGGAAAGATCGTGCCTTTCAATCAGCCTGACCGATTCATCGGCAAGCAGGTCGGTCGTATAGCCTTCCTCTCGCAAAGGCTCATCGTCCCGGTGCCAGTCCAGCGCTTTATCGCGGATGTGGGTGAAGTAATTAAGGGCTCCGTTGTAATGCCCATACTGATGGTCGAAACCTCGGGCGGTAGGCAGGTACTTCGCATCCAGATGTCCCAGGTGCCATTTGCCGCAGATTGCCGTTGTATAGCCGGCCTCTTTAAGCGCCTGGGCCAGCGTCCGTTCCTCTAAAGGCAGCCCATATTGGGCCCACGGCCGGACAACACCCACCTGCAATCCGTAGCGCATCGGATACCGGCCCGTCATGAGGCTCGACCTCGTTGGCGAGCATACCGGCTGGACATAGAATTGTTCCAGCCGCACTCCTTCCGAAGCGAGCTTGTCAATGTTGGGCGTCTTGATTCTGCCGCCGTGATAGCCCACGTCCTTGAAGCCCAAATCGTCGGCCAATATAAAGACGATGTTCGGTTTGTCCGTAAAGTTCTTCGCGAAGCCGGCAACCGGCGAAAGAGCGATTGATGCCGCACTGAGTCCAATAGCTTTCAGAAGGTCACGACGTGTAAGATGGTATCCGCTCATATCTTTTCCCTTTGCTCCATTGCAGTAAATATTTGAAAACATCACTAAATATGCCACGGGCAGCGCATGGCCCGGCCGAGCATGCGATTCGCCGATGGATCACCGATTATCCGCTCGCGTTTCGGGTCCCATTGAATTTTTCGCCCGCGGAGCATCGCGATATTCCCCAGGTGAGCGACTGTGGCGGTTCGGTGCCCCACCTGGGCCGGCGCTATGGTCGTCTTCCGCGTCTTGACACAATCCAGAAAATCCCGCCGATGTCCCTGGCGATGATCGCCCGCGGGCCTGGGCAGGTGAAGTTCGTCAGGGCCGATCTTTGTTTTACGAAAATCGGTCGGGTCTGTCTTCAGGCCGGCCCGTGTGACATGAACCCAGCCGGCATCGCCAATGAACCTGACTCCCTGCGGGATGTGATTGTTGCTGGCCACACGCATCACAAGGCCGTTACCGTAGGTACACTCAAAATCATAGTCCACCGCCGTATCCCACAGCCCGTCCTCAGGGAACACCCCCCTGCCCCGGACTTCCACGGGGCCCGTGTCGTCACAATTCATGCCCCACTGGGCAATATCGATATGGTGACAGCCCCAGTCGGTGACCTGTCCGCCGGAATAATCGAGTATCCAGCGAAAATTCCAGTGGCAGCGTTTCTCGGTGTACGCAGCCCACGGGGCAGGACCGAGCCACATCTCATAGTCAAAACCGTCGGGAACCGGCATGACCGGCTCTGGATCGATTCGATTGACGGTGGGCCGGCCGCCGCCCGGGTTGTAGCCGCCACCGATACCAACTTCGACCCGCTGCAGCTTGCCGATTCGCCCATTGCGGACCAGCTCGCACGCAAAGCGAAAATGCTCCGTCGAGCGCTGCCAGCTCCCGGTCTGCCATACGCAATTATAGCGATTCACTTCCTCGACAACCGCCCGGCCTTCGGCGATTGTCGGCGCCAGCGGCTTCTCGCCGTAAATGTCTTTGCCCGCCCGAATCCCGGCAATCGCAATAATGGCGTGCCAATGGTCCGGCACGGCTATGCAGAGCATATCGATGTCACCGCGGGCAAGCAGTTCGCGAAAGTCGTTGTATTGCGAGCAGTCGCCGCCGCTGTAATGAGCGTTTATTTCCCGCACGGCCTCTCGCCTTCGACCGGCATCGACATCGCATACGGCGACGATTTGGCAATCGCCCTCCTGCAGGAATCCTTTGACGTGACGCATCCCCATACTGCCCAGGCCGATCAGGCCCATTGTCAGCCGGCTGCTCGGGACCGGGCGATTATTGCCGCCGAGAGCAAAGGACGGCACAATATACGGCACGGCAACGGCCGGGATGGTGCTTTTCAAAAAACTACGTCGTGAAATAGTCCGATGTATCTGGCTCATGGTCGTTGCCCGAAAATAATCACGCCTTCTCAGCCTTTTGGCGCGCTTCAATCAGCATTTTAATCCATACGCCGACATAGCAGCCGTGGTCGTGGTAAGTGCGCCCACTGACGAGGTTGCCGTCAACTACGCACGGCTCATTTACGAAAATCCCGCCGCACACTTCGAGATCGAATTTGCATTTGGGCACAGTCGCCATCTTCCGGCCCTTCACGCATCCGGCGTAAGCGGGTATTTCCACGCCGTGACATACACACGCTATGGGCTTGTTCGCCTCGACGAAGTGCCGGGTTATTCGTACGAGGTCTTCGTCGTAGCGAATATATTCCGGCGCGCGACCGCCCGAGAAAAATATGCCCAGATATTCCTCTGGCTTGACATCCTTAAATGCAATGTCCGCCTGCAGCTTGTAGCCCTCGAATTCCCGCGTTACCTGGCCGTCCCAGTCCGGCGGTATCTCGTGCATGACCATGTGATATAGCCGCTTTTCCGGCCCGGCCACGACTGGCTCAAAACCGTCTTCCTGCAAACGATAGTAAGGATACAGCGTATCGACCGTCTCAGTGGCGTCGCCAATTATAATAAGTACCTTATTCATTTCGCATCGAATATAGACCCCCAGCACGCGATTGTCAACTCCGAGGATGCTCGTTTCTTCGCCAAAAAGCTCTTGACAGCATGCACACAAAAAAGCCATAATCAGGCAGATTATGAACGAACTCCAACGACTCGCAAAAGAACACAGCAACCTTACCCGGCGATACTTCCTGAAACTCGGAGCGGCGGGAATCGCCGGCTTGAGCCTTTCCACCCTCCGGGCCGGCGAGAACTCCGACGATCTGCTCGCTGAGGCCATTTCTAAGCTGGAGTATCTCACGCGTGAAGAGAATTTCCGAAATGCCGGCCGGGGCAAACCGCCGCCGCATACGCTGCCGCTCGAAAAACGCCGTGAGGTGGGC
>JBARRE010000586.1:0-10370 GCA_049644065.1 Sedimentisphaerales bacterium
CGAAGATATGATAGAGTGCGAAGTTACCAATCCCAGAGCCAGAGACCGCCGAAAAAGTCATTGCAACAACGAGAGAATACGGCCGGACGATCCGAGATTCGACCCGGAACATTTGGCTCTGGGCCGAATCGCTGCGGGCGATTGGTCATATTTCAGGGTGCTCGACAGGATGTTGTTGTACGAGCGGCGAATCGAGAACAGCCTGTATAAGACGATAAACAAGCTTAAAACGCAACAAATGATTCGGGTAATACAACAGGCCGATGCCCGCAAGCAGGAAACTGCCACCCGGCCGGCAGAGAAAAAATGCGATTTGAAAAAACAAAGCCAATTTCCCCCGGCTCTAATGGGAGCAACATCTTATGTGAAAGGAGGTTATGACAATATGCCGGCTTGCGGGATCGAAGAAAACAAAGCCAATTCAAACCCAAACAAAGCCAATCAAGCCTGTTCTGAGCATGTCGAATGGAGCCAATCTCAGCCTTCCTCGCTGACCAAAGGAGCGGGAAAAAGAGAAAAATCGGTCGTTGCAGCTACCGGTTAGCCGGATGAAGCGATTTTCCCCTCCAATAGTGGGATAAAATACGGTTTGAAGAACGAGATTTATATGTTTACTGCCATGGTTGCGCATGTTAATATCAACATATTGGCGGGCATTCAGGCTGTATATTCGAGGCAGCATAGAAAGGCGATTTACATGAAAAAGTGCAGTCGAGCGATAAACAAGCCGAAATATGGTTAATGAACCATTGTTATTATTTACAGGCAAATTAGGAGATATGAAATGAAGCGGTATGTTTTGATGAGTGTTTTGCTGGTGAGTATGTTCGCATGCCCGGCGGTTCTCTCTCAGGAATTCGAGCCGGAGGATATGGAAATCCAGATGGAAATGAAGGAACGGGAGATGGAGCTGCAGCAGCTCGATACGAAAATGGCCATGGAGCGAGAGATGCAAAATCTTGAGCTGGAGCAGCGAAGGATGGAGCTGGAACGCGCACGCGAGGATCTTGATGTCGACGACGATGACGACGATGATGATTGCGGGGGCGGACTTGCCCTGCTACTGCTTATATGTGTGATTGTCCGTATTCTCGCGGCGATTTGGGTTTATACGGATATACGCCAATTGAACCGCGGCTCCGGGATATGGATCGTAATCGTCCTTCTGGCCGGTCTGCTCGGGGCATTGGTTTATGCTGTCGTCCGCCTCGGTGATAGTCGCCAAAAGGGATCCTGACTGGCACGCGACTGAATTAGCCATAGGCTGATGTTAGCTGAGGTTGTGCCCTAACTTCAGTTGAAGCGCCCATTCTCAGAAAACAGACTTCATGGCCGTACCTAAGCCGGCTCAAGGGGTTGTTGCGCTCACAAAACAAACAATTCCTGAAAAAATGATTATACCAAAAGAAAAATCGGGTATAATGCTCAGATGTTAGTTCATAATGTATTGTTCATAGTTCATATTATTAGTCGGGAGCAGATATGTCAGGTCATTCTCACTGGGCTGGTATAAAATATAAGAAAGCGGCTTTGGATGCAAAACGCGGCAAGGTTTGGAGCAAAGTATCTCGAATGATTATCGTGGCGGCCAAACAAGGCGGCGGAGATCCCTTTGCGAACCTGGCCTTGCGATATGCAATCGATAAGGCCAAAGCGTCAAATATGCCCAAGGACACAATCGAGAAGGCAATCAAAAAGGGTACCGGCGAACTGGAAGGTACGAGTTTTGAGGAAGCTCTGTACGAGGGCTATGGGCCGAGCGGTGTCGCGATTATGGTCGAGGCACTTACTGACAACCGCAACCGAACCGGGCCGGAAATTAAGAGGATGTTCGAGAAACACGGCGGCTCGCTCGGAACAAGCGGATGCGTCAACTGGATGTTCACGAAGAAGGGATTGATTACAGTGAACGCTGCAAACACCGATGAAGAGCAGCTTCTGGAAATCGCTTTAAGTGCCGGTGCCGACGATATGCAGGCCGTGAGAGATGTTTTCGAGATAACCTGCGAGCCGGGTGCTTATGAAGAATTGAAAAAGACCCTGCAGGAGAAGGAAATACCAATCGAGATCGCTGAAATTTCAATGGTGCCTCAGAGCACGATCGACATCGCCGACGAGCACACAGCAAAGAGAATAATTTCGCTGATGGAGGCATTTGAAGACCACGATGACGTGCAAAACACATATGCGAACTTCGATATACCGGAGGAAATAATCACTCAAATCTCGTAGTTCGTTTTACGCCGCCGTGATGATTATAGCCAAACAAGTATCGGTTAAAACGGCGATCAAATGTCGGATTTCTTAGAAAGTTCTTCCACTCGCTCTTTGGCATAAAAATATTTATTTTTGTCAAGCCGGCTGACGATGTCCTCTCGTTCGGGGTATATCTGCCTGAATTGGGCACGATATTCATCTTCGATCTCGATTGCTTTCTTGTACTGCTCGATTGCAACATTGGCGTTGCCCATTTGATCGGCAATTTGGGCCTGTTTGAAATGGAGCCGGCCGCAGCCGGGATAACGCTTGACGGCTTGTGATGCAGTTTCAAAAGCCTTAATCAGCCAATCGGTCTTTTCCTGCTCTATCGAGGTTTCTGCAAGCAGACGATATATGTCTGTGAGCCGCTCGAAGTTTTTGAAAGCAGCGTCGTTGCGCCCGATTGCACTTTGCAGACAAGTTTCAGCACGCAGCAACAAGTCCCGATTTTTATCCAGTGCCATCTCATAATGACGCAGATACAACCGGCCGTTAAGGGACAGCGTTGAAGAGCTTAGAACATCATCGTTCGCAGCCTTTTCCAGGAGTTCGTGAGCGTATTCGAATTGTCCGGAGAAGATAGCGCTGTTAGCCTGTTGTATCCTGGCTGTACTTCTGGCAACGGGAACATAAACGTAACTGAAATAGACCCAGCTTGTTGCCAGAGCGGCTGTCACTATTAGTATCTTTACAAATGGTTTAGGTTTAAGAACAAGCGGAGGTCGGGAATTTATATGCGAATCGATCGCGATAAGACACGCCATCATAGCCCAGAATGTAGTCAAAACGCCCGGTTCGAAAATTGCAAAGTCAATGAGGTTATGCAACGCCACACCCAGGATAGCACAGAAAACAGCAACGGCAGTATTTGTATTGCGTATCTCAGATTTCGAATCTCGTGTTTTGAGTAACGGGCCTGCAAAAAGTACGAACGCGATGACAAAAACGGCCGCGGGTGCAATGTGCATTGTAACTATCACATAAATTATAACATCCATCGTCTCGGCAAATGTTTCGGGCATAAGAAGCGGACGGATAAACAGCAACGCCGTCGAAATGGCAATCATGAAAATTATGGCCTCGGTCCTGAATGTTGGCCTGAGCCGGTTACGTTCTATAGAGGGAGCAGCGGATGTAGCAGCGATCATTCTCCATAACGGCACCAAAAGCATGGCCAAAAAGCCGAGAAGACCGAGCGGGCCGTATTGAGTCAGAATACTGAGCGGGAAATTGTGGGGATCGGCAACGGATTCCAACGCTGCGGCCGGTTTGTAACGCGTATAGAAATCTCCGAAATTGCCGGGGCCAATGCCGGTAAGAGGTTGGTCGGCGTACATCTTCGCGGATGCGTGCCAGTATTGCCATCTGACGAGCATAGAGCCGCCACCCGGCAGCCGGCCATGACTTAATCCGTACGAAACAACCGCCAAACCGCCTGCGATTCCCAGCAACAGGCAAGCAGCCAGGATTGCTCGCTTGTGAGCCTTCAGCCAGTTGCCAAATAACATTAGCACAATAAGCACTGCTGAAGCGAAGAACAAGCCGATCATTGCACCTTTACTGCGTGTCAGGCCGAGGGCGAATAAGATAGCCACGGCACCGAAACCACAGCCGATAAAATATTTGAGATCCGAGGCACCCGATTGGCGATTTTTCAATTTGTCGACGAACAAAGCAATCGCGGTAAATAACGCCATCAATGCGAACGAACCGGCGGAATTACGTGTCGTGAAGTAACCGCGGACACCTTTGGAATACAGGCGATGCTCGAAAAGAAATTGCTGAAAAGAACCGGGCTTTATGCCCATCGGATCCAGCAAGCTTTGCGGATCCTGCTCGTATTGCTCGATTGTCATTTGGTTGCTTACGAAGAATTGCTCGGTACATTGATAGACTGAAATAACGCCCAGTGCAGCTATGACGGCAAGCATAATTTTGATTTTAGCCTGAGAATCCAGTATCTGCACCAGCATAAAAGCCGTCAGCAGCGGAGCAAGAAACACGGCGATATCTGTCATTGCCAGTCGCTTGTCTGCTGCTGCCAGGCCGGCAACAAGGGCGCCCACACAGAATATGCCCAAACCGATTTCCATCCCGGTGCGCCTATAGATAAAGCTCTTGCTACAGAAGTTCCATACTATCCACAAGAAAAAGGCCATTATCAGTACGGTCGATACCGACAAGCTGTAAAGGCTGTCACCGAGATTAGCCGCGAAAGTGCTCGATTGTGTGGTCGGGCCTTCGGTAAACGTCGTGCGAAGCGCAATCACTGCCAGACACAGAGCAAGCAACACATATTCAAAGTACTCCAGGGCTTTGCTCTTGGACAGATTCGGATTAGGCGGCTTCTTTGTCATTTTTGACGGTTGTTTCAAAGACGGCGATAATTGATAATACTAAAATTGTCTGTACAAAAATCAGAATGGCGCCGATCCGATTGACCTGGGATAAAAAAGTCGCTCCGAGGCCGGTGCAGAGCGTCGCTAAATACAACGTCAGAACTGTTTGGGTATCGTTCAGGCCGTGCCTCTTCAACCGGTGAGAAAAATGCTGAGTGTCACCAACAAAAGGGCTTTTTCCCTGGCTTATGCGTAATAGAGTTACACTGATGAAATCATAGAGCGGTACGGCCATGACCAGCAGCGGCATAAACACCGGATACCATTGGCCGCTTTGTGCTTCGTGATAATAGGTCGTGCGCAGACTCAGCAGTGCCACAAAAAAACCTACCACGAGCGAGCCTGCGTCGCCCATAAATATTTTGGCGGGCGGGAAATTAAAGACCAGAAATCCCAGCAGCGTCCCAATAAAGACAAGTGCCAGGCCACCGACAAGGATCTGGCCGCTGAAAGCGGCGGCGGTAAACAGAATGGAACTCGCGATGACCGCGATACCGGCAGAGGCACCGTCCATATTATCCAGAAAGTTAAAAGCATTGATAATCAGCACAATCCAAAAAGCTGACAGAACAGAAGCGATGATCCGGTTCTCGATAAAAAACTCGACTCTGATTTCCGCAAAGGCCGCGGCGATGAATGCAACCGCGAACTGAACGCCAAGTTTGAAGAACGGACCAAGATGCCTTTTGTCATCCCACAGGCCCAGCACGAAAAGAATAACGATACAGAGCAATATCACAAGAAGCTCATCGATTCTTGCTAAAAAATCGGCGGGATTGATTTTAGCACGTTCGGCGAGCCAGCCAAAATGGCCCGGAACAACGAGAAACTTCACAACCATTATGGCGGCAAGAATCACTATCAAGATTGTGGCAAATATGGCGATTCCACCACCGAGTGGGATGATATTTTGGTGGTACCTGTCAGCGGCCGGGCGTGCGACAAAACCGGTGCGAACGATCATCTTTCTTATAACGGCAGTTAGAACAGCCGACAGAGCAAACGAACCTATCAACAGAGCTATCGCCAATATAGCCAAACTGACAACTCCCTAAAAATATAAAGTTAAATGCCCCCCAGGACGGGCCTGGGGGCTAAGCTATGCTTTTTCGAGACGAGACGATTTTAGTTGCTCCAACAATCGGAGTCTGACTTTTTCAAAGAAATCGAAGTAACATTGCTGCTTATAGTCCGGGTAGGTATGATCCAAAGGCAACCAACGGCCCTTATCAAAGATCAATGTCACTTCGGCGTACATTTTTTTGCCTATATATATACGATGCGAATAGTTTTTTGTTGTAGCTAAAACCAGCTTGGATGGCTCGATAATGCCGGGGTCCAGGTTGACCGGTCTTGGTAGAGGGATGCTTAAAGCTTTGGCCAATTTTTGCTCCAGCTTGTTTGTCCGGAGTTTGATTCTTGCCAGCTTGCCTGGATCAATGAGCTTTTCGATACTCAAAAACTGCCTTAATATCCGAGGGCCTGTCTGGTCC
Source organism: Sedimentisphaerales bacterium (assembly GCA_049644065.1). Lineage (GTDB taxonomy): Bacteria > Planctomycetota > Phycisphaerae > Sedimentisphaerales > Anaerobacaceae > JAFGPJ01. The sequence goes on from JBARRE010000586.1 coordinate 6,152, forward strand.
TTGTAATAATCTGTTTTGTCAAACGGCCAGACTTCGCTCGTGAAATCGGCATTACCGAACTTATTGGTCAATCTATCGGCCGCACTGTTCAGACACTGATAATTGGCGGCCAAAACACCTATGACAAGCTTTACAGAATTAGGCTCTCTCAGCTTCCACATTGTCAAACATCGCAGATTCGCACGGCATACGCAAGAGACCCGATTTGATCCTTATTCTTCGGGACAAACTCGTGCGCGACATACCCTTTGTAACCAGTTTTAACAATGGCATGCATTATCGCCGGATAGTACAGCTCCTGCGACTCGTCGATTTCGTTTCGGCCGGGATTGCCGCCCGTATGGTAGTGGCCGATATAATCCTTATTATCGCGAATCGTACGAATGATGTCACCTTCCATAATCTGGGCATGATAAATATCATAGAGAATCTTGACGCTCTCGGATCCGACTTTCTTGCAGACCTCGACGCCCCAGGACATCTTATCAAACATGTAGTCTTTGTGATCGACCTTGCTGTTGAGATATTCGAGACAGATGGCGACGCCTTTCTTTTCCGCATATCCGGCAATTTTCTTCAAAGCTATTACCGAGTTTTCAACACCGACGTCGTCGGTCATGCCTGCACGGTTGCCGGGAAAAGTAATCACGTTCGGATATTTATACTCGGCGGCGGCATCTATTGCCGTGCGAATTTTCGCCAGGCATTCTTCATGGTTCTCTTTTCTGTTGATCCCTTTCGACAGACCATGCGTGTTAATCATCGAGCAGGCAAGGCCGTGTTTTTTCAGGGTAGGAAAATCATTCGGCCCGAGCAGGTCGATTGCCTTGAGGCCCATTTTCTTACCGACCGCACACATCTCTTCGAGCGAGAATTTGCCGTAGCACCATTTGCTGACAGACTGGTTAATGCGGTCGTTTTTGACGATTCGTTCGACGTCGTCCGCGGTGACGGCCTGCCCGGCGCGAGCCAATGTGCCGGCTATTGTCCCGGCAGCAATTAGAGAACTGCTGCGGATAAAGCTTCGCCTTGAAAGTTTATTGTGGTTCATTATATTATCTCCTTTTCAATATCAGACGTTCAACTGTTCTTTGAGTTCATTAACAAGTTCTATAACTTTGGCTGTCGCATCCTCGACGCTCACCTTGCTGCTTTCGGACTCCGATCGCAGTTTTACCTCGACATTACCTTCGGCGAGGGACCTCTTACCGACAGTCACTCTAACTGGGACACCGATCAAATCGGCATCTTTGAACTTCACTCCACCCCGCATGGACCTGTCGTCCAGCAATACATCAATACCTTTACCAAGCAACTGCTCATAGATGTTGCCGGCGACCCGAGCAACCTCATCATCATCCTGATTTACAGAAGTAATAATAACCTCACAGGGAGCGATGCTGATGGGCCAGATAATGCCGTTCTTGTCATTGCCAAGCTCAATAGCCGAAGCAAAGATTCGATTTATACCAATCCCATAGCAGCCCATAATACAAGGTTTTTCGTTTCCTTCTTCATCGAGAAACTTTGCTCCGAGTTTTTTGCTGTATTTTGTTCCAAGCTTAAAGACCTGCCCAACCTCGATACCTTTTTTAAAGAGCAGCTTTTTGCCGTTATTCGTATCCCCCTGCCCTGCGAAGCGGATGTCGGCAACAGCAATATTCTTACCTTCAAGGGGAAAATCTCTGCCGGGCACAACATTTTTAATATGATAGTCGGTCTTATTGGCCCCGGCAATACCTGCCGCCATCGCCGCAACAGCGTGGTCAATAATCATTTTCGAGACCTTATCGTTTATGCCCACGGGCCCGGCAAAACCAACTTTGGCGCCGGTTACTTGCTCTATCGTCAACTCAGCGGCCAAATCAATATGTTCGCCGCCGATGATTTGCGTCAATTTCTCGGGATTTAACTCATGGTCGCCGCGTACAAGAGCGGCAATTGTTCGTTCTCCGGCACTGTATATCAGCGTCTTAATCATATCATTTGGCCGGGACCCGAGAAAACCGCAGACCGCATCAATAGTGCCGACATTCGGAGTGTGAACTTCTTCTGCCGGTGGAATTTCTGCATCAGCTTCTTCTTTCGGCAGTGCATCCACTTCCGCTCTTTCGAGGTTTGCCGCATAGGAGCCGTCTTCGGTGTATACGATTGTATCCTCGCCGGATTCGCAGGGTACGGTGAATTGATGCGAGCCTGAGCCGCCCATCTCGCCGGATTCGGCCTCGACGATAACGTATTCAAGGCCACAGCGTTTGAAAATCCTGCAATATGCATCATACATTGCCTGATATGATTTATCGAGGCTTTCAGGATCGACATCGAAGCTATAGGCGTCCTTCATTATAAATTCACGGGACCGAATCGCGCCAAATCGCGGCCGAAATTCATCGCGGAATTTCGAGCTTATCTGATAAATGTTAATCGGCAGTTGCTTATACGATTTTACCTCGCCGGCTATTAGAGTCGTAAAGACTTCCTCGGCGGTAGGGCCAAGCACGTTCATCCTTCCGTGACGGTCCTCGAAACGAAACATAGTCGGACCATAGTCAACACTACGGCCGGTTCTATCCCATAGCTCAAGCGGCTGCATGGACGGCACGAGAATCTCCTGGGCACCTGCTTTGTTCATTTCCTCACGGACGATTGCGATAATCTTGAGCAGACTGCGCCAACCGAGCGGCAGGTAAGTATATGTGCCGCTGGCGACCTTACGGCATAAACCAGCACGAATCATCAATTGGTGGCTGGCTACTTCCGCATCGGCAGGAATTTCCTTAACCGTAGGTATGAACATCCGGCTGTATCTCATATTTCGTCCCTTATGGCCTGTGAATCATGGATCGTCTTATCATCAATTCCAAACTCGGTACGTTTAGAGCGATTTATAGTCCAAAAGACAAAGCTTTGCAAGGATATTCCACTTCCAGCGGAGAACACCGAGCAACGAGCGGGAATTTGCGACTATTTTTTCTTGCAATATCATCACAGCGAGTATAAAGTGTCTGCCAATCGATTTCTATTATGCTTAAAATCAGGGCGATTAGCTCAGTTGGTAGAGCAGCTGACTCTTAATCAGCAGGTCGAAGGTTCGAGCCCTTCATCGCTCATTCAGAAACGCGGTTTTTCCTAGATAACGTTGATCGACTTGTCTTGTGCTTGTCTTTTTGCTGACGAAACCTGAACATGGACAGGCTTGCTTTGGGACTCCGACGTTCCCAGATCCGAACCACACCCCCCGGCCTCCGCGCTTCTGGTACTATAGATACCTCTTTATCCCGCGAAGTATTTTTTGGAATGTCACTGTGGATTTGTCGGCATATCATCGCCACACTGGAGTTTTTTCTTGTCTTTGAGGATTACAAGAAAGCCACTGGTAGCAGCCTTCCGGAGTTGACAGATAAAAGTATTCGGATGGCTAATTATTAGAATGATGGGAACAAGTTGAAAGAGCAAAACGGGACTGCCCGCAGGACGTTTTTGCAACCTTTGGTATTTGTGCTATCAACATGTATGCCGATATAAGCTTCGAAGATATGCAGAACGTGGTGAACGGGCTTTATGGAGAATGATAATGGCGAAGAGTGAAAACAACGCAGCAAAACAGCGAGAGAGTAAGAGCGACCCCGGCAATGCCAAAGCCCCCCACCCTGGCGGCAGGCCCACGAAGTACACGCCCGACATGATCGACCGACTTGAAGGTTATATGCGGAATTGCCAGGATGATCTGCCTTCCAAAGCCGGATTCGCCATTTTTGTTGGCGTACACGTCAATACGATGGACAATTGGGGCAGGAAATACCCTGAGTTTTTGTGGGCTTTAGAGAGGTTGAAAACGCTCCAATGCAGCATTCTCATCGATAAAGGATTGAAGGGAGCTTACAATCCAACAATCACCAAGTTGCTCTTGATCAACAATCACGGCTTCGGAAAGCGACGCGACACAGTAACCGACGACAAGCACTTCGGCGCCGTGACGGTATCGGCGGAATGCGTTCATTGAGTTTTTCCTACCCAAAAAAAAGGCATTTCCCGAATTTCTCCTGTCCATAAAAAGGGGCAAGGATCCAGATTCTTGGTAGTTTGGGCAATGTATCCTGAATTTCTTAAGTCCATAAAAAGGAGCAAAATGCGGGTTTGTCCGAATTCTTCGAGTCCATAAAAAGAGGCTGAATCGCGTTTTTTAGGCTGAAAGCGAATTTTTGGAGTCCATAGCGCG
>JBARRE010000587.1:0-12289 GCA_049644065.1 Sedimentisphaerales bacterium
GGCTATCGGTGAAGGGACATATTTCGGCAGCTATCGCTACGATGAATTTGTTACTGAGAATGAGAACGGGCGACTGCGTTCTCTCAAGGTTGAGCTAAACGATTCCGATTCGGCGAAATTAAAAAAGCTGAAAAAAGGACTCTCCAGCGGTATCGCCATCGGTAAGGCACAAAGTTACGCCCGAACGATGGCAAATCGGCCGGCCAACGTGATAACTCCTGTCGAGTTAGCCGCTGCCGCAAAAGAATTAGCCCGCGGCTCAAAAAGACTGAGCTGCACTGTTTTCGACGAAAAGCAGATGGCTGCAAAGGGAATGGGCGGGGTGCTCGCAGTCGGCTCAGGCTCACAAAATAAGCCGAGATTTATCATTTTGAAATACAGCCCGCCCGGTAAAGCGGCAAGCGATCTGCCGACGGTCGCGCTGGTCGGCAAAGCAATCACATTCGATTCGGGTGGAATCAGCATTAAGCCGTCGGCGAATATGGATGAGATGAAATTAGACAAATCCGGCGGCATTGCCGTCTTGGGAGCGATGAAAGCGCTGGCCGAGCTGGCGCCGCCGGTGAACGTTTTTGGAATCGTGCCCTCGGCGGAGAATATGCCGAGCGGGACGAGCTACCGGCCCGGCGACATTATTAACACGTTCAGCGGAAAAACCGTCGAGGTCCAGAACACCGATGCCGAAGGCAGATTGATTCTGTGCGACGCCATAAGCTATGCCGTCAAGCAAAAATGCGACATCATTATTGATATCGCCACGTTGACTGGAGCGTGCGTTGTCGCGCTCGGCAAGTATATGGCCGGGCTGATGGGCAACGATGACGGACTAATCAAAGATTTACAGAAAGCCTCGGAGGCCAGCGGCGAAAAAGTCTGGCAAATGCCGAGCGGCGAAGAATATGCAAAAGAAATGAAGAGCAAGATCGCAGACCTGAAAAATATCGGCAGCCGATGGGGCGGAGCATGTACGGCAGCAGCCTTCTTAAGACAGTTTGCAGGTGATACAAAATGGGCGCATCTCGATATTGCCGGTGTCTGGAACTTCGAAAAGGCCACGGAGTTTACGTCAGAGGGAGCCAGCGCGTTCGGAGTCAGGCTGCTGACAACTTATGTAACTGGCCTGAAGAACAGAAAAAAGTAACGAACAATTAAAAAAGATATACTAAAAAATGAACAAGAAAATTAAAAAAGTAGATACCGAAAGAATTGAAAAGGCGGTGAAGGAAATACTATTAGCGGTCGGCGAAGACATCAATCGCGAGGGGCTAAAGAAAACGCCCGAACGGGTTGGTAAGATGTACGCCGAACTTTTAGCGGGGATGCGCGAGGACCCGAAAGTTCATCTCCAAAGTGTCTTTACCGAAAACTATGACGAAATCGTCCTGCTGCGCAACATCCCTTTTTACAGTATCTGTGAGCATCATTTGATGCCTTTTATCGGCTCGGCCCATGTCGCGTATTTGCCGACCGGGATGGTGCTCGGCGTGAGCAAATTGGCCCGCATTGTGGATTGTTTTGCCCGCCGGCTCCAGACCCAGGAGAGACTGACGTACCAGATTGCCGATTTTATTATGGACAGCTTACACCCCCAGGGCGTTGCCGTGGTGCTGGAAGCATCTCATAGCTGCACGACCATTCGCGGCATCAAAAAGCCCGGCTCGACAATGGTGACATCGGCACTCCGGGGGATATTTAAGAAGGACCCAAGAACCCGAAGCGAAGTCCTGAGTCTGATGCACAAGTAGAAAATATGGAAAGATTTAGCTGATGCACAAACTGGTCAGGCAGGTGCGATTCTCGATAAACCCATTTCTGCCGCAAGACAGCCGGGGGTATAATTCGTTTGCTTCCAAGCCGACAGGTGAAGGATTGGCAATATTTCTCGAATTGTCCGTTGAAGTAACGGGACCGGTTGGTCCGGCGACGGGATTCGTGATTAACGTCAGCGAGATAGACGGGAATGTTCGTGAATTTGCAGTGCCGATTTTTTCCGAACGGATAAAGCATAATTTCCAAGAGGCAAAACATATCGGGTTTTCTGAAATCTCTGGGCTTTTAGGATCGGCATGGGACCGATTAGCCGACAAGTTCGGGACAGCAAAACTGAGCGAATTGAGTATTAAGCTCAATCCCTTTAGGAAAATTGCTGTCAATTCAAAGGATTTAAATATGGTCTATTTTAGTGAGAAGTTCGAATTTGCTGCGATGCATAAGCTTTGGAACGATGACTTTAGCGAGCAGCACAACCTGGAGGTTTTCGGAAAATGCGCAAATCCCACCGGTCACGGACACAATTACATCGTCGAGGTAACTTTACAAATGCCGGCATCCAGAAATGACTTTCGCATCGGCAATTTTGAAAAAACAGTGGACGATGAGTTTATACAACTGGTTGATCATAAAAACTTGAACGCAGACGTTGAGCAGTTCAGCAAAACGAATCCAACCGTCGAAAATATCGCGGCTCTCGCCTGGAATCAACTCGTCGGTAAATTCGGCGAGACGAAACTGCATCGTGTAACCGTCTGGGAAACCGACAAGACATATTGCTCGTATGAGGGCTGATACAACGGAAAATATCGGCACCGGAACCGTACAAGCCAGCGAACACCACCGAGAAATCAACAAACTCTGTTAAAAACTACATGCTTTGCTACCATCATGATCGGCTCAGAAATACGGTATTTATAGGACTACCGAGTCTTATGATTCTCCAACTCAAGACCAACCACCGAGAATCCGGCGAAGGCCCGTCCCGCAAAGACTGTGGCTGATTAAGGTTATCGTCTTTACTAAAGCTATGTTCTTTATTTGCCGATACTTAGGTTATAGTCGTACGTTCGCTCGGCAGGGGCCGGGCGGACGTCTGATTGATACGGGTTCGACTGCCAAGAAATAATTTCCACAGAAAAGTTGGATTACAAAGCGAGGCTTCGTTTGCTTTATGCGCAGCCGACGGGGACGGAGTCCAAGCAGATTCACTTCTTGAACATTGTTCAACTATCATTATCCTGTAAAGATTGAAATACCTTCGAAGGGACTTATATGAAAGCATTGGTAACAGGCGGGGCGGGTTTTATCGGGTCTCATTTGGCCGAACGGTTACTCAAAGACGGCAATAAAGTAACGGTCATCGATAATCTGAGCACCGGCAGTCTTGAAAATATTGAGAGTTTTAAAAATCATGTCGACTTCGAGTTTGTCGAAGGCGATATCCGCAATGCCGATCTGATAGAACCTCTGATCGAGCGAAGCGATGTTATTTTCCATTTGGCTGCCGCTGTCGGTGTCAAGCTCATCGCCGAAGACCCCGTGCATACGATAGAAACCAACATCGGCGGTACTGAAATCGTGTTGAATATCGCCAATAAATTCGGCAGGAAAATCCTTATCGCTTCGAGCAGCGAAGTCTACGGCAAAAGCGAAGCTGTCCCCTTTCACGAAGATGACGATATCGTCCTCGGCAGCACCTGCTTGTCACGATGGTCGTATGCGTGCAGTAAGGCGGTAGACGAATTCTTAGGCCTGGCTTTCCATCAGCAGTACGGACTGGAAGTGGTCGTCGGCAGGTTCTTTAATACAATCGGGCCAAGGCAGACAGGCCAATACGGGATGGTCGTGCCCCGATTCGTTCAAACGGCGTTAAAGGGTGAAACACTTCAAATATACGGAACAGGCAGGCAAACGCGATGCTTCTGTTATGTGACCGACCTCGTCGAGGCTGTTATCGGCCTGATGAAGTGCAAGCAGGCGGCAGGACGGGTATATAATATCGGTACGAACGAAGAGATTTCAATCGAAGAGCTGGCCGACAAGATCATCCGGATAACGGGCAGTAAAAGCAAAAAAGAGTTTGTGCCCTATGAGGTCGCCTACGGAAGACCCATAGAAGATATGATGCGGCGGGTCCCAAGTGTGGAGCGAATCAAAAAGACGGTTGACTGGGAACCTAAAACAAGTTTGGACGAAACACTGCAATTGATTACCGAAAGCGTTAAACGGAACCTTCACCTTAAGAGCTGATCCTTTTCAGGCAATTAGTATGTATGTACATGCAAAATTAAACCAGTGGGACTATTTGATCGTTACAGCTTCTAATGAGGCCCAGGCCAAGGCGTATGAATCGCAGTTGAAAGTTAGAAAGGACCTGGGTTTCCTCAGCAGCACTCGCGACGTGATGGTCGTGCCCGATCCCGGCGGAAAGCGAATCGGCAGCGGAGGTAGTACTCTTTACTGCCTGATGGAAGTTCTCGATCGGCAACTCGAACGCAGCACCGATGCCGGAAGCCCGGACACATGGGAGAAAATCCTAAGAGGTCTGCGCATTCTAATCGTTCACGCCGGGGGCGATTCCAGGCGTCTGCCTGCATACGGCCCATGTGGAAAGATATTTATCCCTGTTCCGTCCGAGAGTGACACCGCTATATCTCTGAGTTTGTTTGATCGACAACTGCCGATATACCTGAGGTTACCTGAGCCAGCGGCCGGTGTTGGCCAGGTCGTGATAACATCAGGCGATGTTATGTTAAGGTTCGAACCCTCGGAAGTGAGATTTGCCGCTGAGGGAGTCACCGGATTAACCTGCTATGCTTCTCCTGAACAGGCAAGCAGGCACGGCGTCTTTTGCAGAGGACAGGAAGATAGGGTGAAGCTGTACCTGCAGAAGCCCTCTGTGGCCAAGCAAAAAGAAAATGGGGCAATCGACACATACGGCCAGAGCTGCCTGGATATCGGGATCATGAACTTCGATGCGACCACGGCCGTTAAAATGCTGGAAGTTTTCGGCGCTTCGGCCGGTGGGAACGGCAAACTCGCTCTAAGCGGTGAAATGGGCCGGGCTGTCCTGGAACGCGGACTGGATTTCTACCGGGAGATATGCTGTGCGATGGGCAGCGAAGCCTCCAAATCCGAGCACCGGGAGTCTGCACAGAACAGCGGCTCAAAATGGACTAAACATCTGCTGGGGAAATTGTTTAAGGCTTTTTCGCCGGTGCCTTTCAGCATGAAACTCTTAAGACACTGTGATTTCCTGGATTTCGGGAGCAGCAGAGCAATTATCAGCAGCGGCACGCGGTTGCTGCAGGAAGACCGGGGAGTATCTCATCTGCAGACCTTCCTTGACATTAACAACGAGATGACCGACAAGGGCTTTGTCAAAGGCGTTTCTTCCTGGGTGGAGGGATGTCGAATCAATTCATCGCTAACGCTGGGCGGAGAAAACGTGGTCGTCGGCGTCGACATTGACGAGCCGATTTCTCTGCCGCCGGGAGCATGCCTCGACGTTATCAGGGGACGCAGCCGAAAAGGCAGAAGTGTCTGGTTCGTACGCTGTTATAACCTGGATGATACGTTCAAGGAGACAATAGAAGAAGGCGGCAGTTTCTGCGGCCTTGATGTATTCGAATGGCTTAACACCGTCGGCGCCGAGCCGGAAGATGTGTGGGACGCGGATTTGCCGGACGGAAAGCGAAGCATCTGGAATGCCCGGCTCTTCCCGGCGGTAAAAACTCACACACAATATAAACAATGGCTGTGGATGCTCGAACCGGCCGGTGCCTGCGATAAGGACTTAAGGGCATGGCAAAAGGCGGATAGATATAACCTCGAACAGATTTTATACATGGCTGATTACAGCGACTTTTACAAACGACGCCACGAGATTCGAGCGAAATTAATCCAAAAGTCTCTTCGGCAAATGTTTCGCCCGAGAAGTGAATTCTCAAGCTCCGAACTGGCATACCTGCTGAATGACGCCGGGGATTTGAGTGCGTGGGTCTCTGAGATTCTCACCGAAGCCCACTGGCATTATAGAAACGGCGACAATGGAGGAACCGAATCGCTCGTATTTCCACGCATTATTCATACGCTGGCTTCAGCACTGGTTGAGCTTTACAAAGATACCGATGCTCCACTGTCAAAAGTTCTGCCGGGATTGAAGCAACTTCTCAGTCCGGCACAGCATCAATGGCTGGTGTCTTTGGGACTTGGTTTGAATTCGAAGTTTTCCATTGTTAAATGGGCGCGCCGCGCACAAAGCATTGCATTCGAAGGTTTAGAAAAAGCTATTGTCGCCGGCGGTGCCAGGCAGGATGTTAATCCTCGGAGCGTTTTACGAAGCGATGAGATTGTCTGGGCACGAGCGCCGGCGCGTCTCGATGTCGGGGGCGGCTGGACGGACACACCGCCTTACTCGCTCGAACATGGTGGTTGCGTAGTCAACGCCGCAGTCAATCTCAACGGCCAGCCTCCCATCCAGGCCTATGCCCGTGTCATCGACAAACCGGTCATTCGCATCGGCTCAATCGACCAGGGAGAACGGACCGAGATTACCGGTTTCGACGAGCTTCTGGACTATCGAAAGGCGACCAGCAGTTTCGCCCTTGCCAAGGCCGCCCTGGCCCTGTCGTGCCTGTCGCCCGAACGGAATGGCGGCAATAAAAACACCAGCTTAAAAAGAGTGTTAGAACGCTTCGGCGGAGGAATCGAGCTGACCACTCTCGCAGCCATTCCGAAGGGCAGCGGCCTGGGCACATCGAGCATAATGGGAGCGGTGATTCTCGCGGCGATTCAGCGCATCATGGGCATAGAATTGTCACAGCGACAATTGTTTTACAGCGTGCTTCGCCTGGAACAGGCATTAACGACCGGGGGCGGATGGCAGGACCAGATCGGCGGGGTAATCGACGGCGTGAAAATGATTGTCACGGAGCCCGGATTTGTCCCCCACGCGAGAATCCATTACGTGCTGCCCGATGTTCTGGATCCGAAAACCAACGGCGGCCGCAGCCTCTTATACTACACAGGCGTCACGCGACTGGCCAAAAATATCCTGCAGCAGGTCGTTGGAGGATATCTAAACAGGCAACGTGCTACAATGGCCACGCTAAAACAAATTCACACCATAGCCGAAGAAGTAACAGATGCGCTCATCCGCAAGGACATAGTTACATTCGGGCATCTGATTGATGTGGCATGGCAGCTCAATAAGCAGCTCGACCCGAACTCCAGCAACGATGAAATCGAATTGCTGTTCGAACGAGTCCGCCCCTTCATATTCTGCGCCAAACTACTCGGCGCCGGCGGAGGCGGTTTCATGCTGATGATTTGCAAATCGGCCCAGGACGCTATATCCGTACGAGAGATGCTCGAAGCCGAACCGCCCAACGAACGGGCAAGGTTCTTCGATTTCGACATTAGTCAAGAGGGATTAACCGTAACAGTTTCCTGAAAGTTGGAACATTATGAAAAAGGCATTGATTACCGGCGTTACAGGGCAGGATGGTTCATATCTTGTGGAACTGCTGCTGAAAAAAGGTTATCAAATCTGGGGCGTAATGCGGCGGAGTTCGTCATTTAATACAGGCAGAATCGACCATCTGTATAAAGACCCTCATGAACATCCGGAACTCAGGCTTGTTTACGGGGATTTAACCGACGGCAGCAACCTTTCGACAATCATAAATGAAATTAAGCCGGATGAGGTGTATAACTTAGGAGCGCAAAGTCATGTCCGGGTAAGCTTTGATATGCCCATCTATACAGTTAATTCGGACGCAATCGGAACACTCCGGCTATTGGAGGCGATCCGCTCCTGCGATAAGCCGGCAAAGTTTTACCAGGCTTCCAGCAGCGAAATGTTCGGCAAGGTCGCCGAAATACCTCAAACAGAAAAGACGCCCTTCCACCCGCGAAGTCCGTACGGCTGTGCAAAGGTATACAGCTTTTGGCAGACTGTGAACTATCGAGAAGCTTATGGATTATTTGCCTGTAACGGAATTTTGTTCAATCACGAATCGCCCAGGCGCGGCGAGACATTCGTTACGAGAAAAATCACACGGGCGGCAACAAGAATCAAGCTGGGCCTGCAGGACAAGCTCTATCTGGGCAATCTCGATGCAAAACGAGACTGGGGTTTCGCGGATGATTACGTCGAGGCAATGTGGCTTATGCTCCAGCAGGACAAGCCGGATGATTACGTTATAGCCACCGGTGAATGTCACTCGGTCAGAGAATTCGTAGAGGAGGTTTTCGGATATCTTGATTTGGATTGGCATAAGTACGTTGAGATCGATCCGCGATATTTCAGGCCGAGCGAAGTCGACTACCTTCAGGGCGATGCGAGCAAAGCAAAAAAGATCCTCAATTGGAAGCCGAAGGTGAGCTTTCAAAAGCTTGCAAGAATGATGACGGATGCCGACATGCGAAGCGCCGAGAACTCGAAGATTATCAAAGACCACCATAAGACAAAAAAATGAACACTTTCTTTGAGAACAGACGAATTGTCGTTACCGGCGGCGCCGGTTTCCTGGGCGGCTATGTCACTGTGGGGCTGCGAAAACGGGGCTGTAAGAATATTCTCGTACCGGAGATCGAAGATTATGACCTGGTCGATATCAACGACATCGTTCGGATGTACGAAGATATGAAGCCGGATATCGTCATTCACTTAGCGGCGGTCGTGGGCGGTATCGGCGCCAACCTCGAACACCCGGCAGAGTTTTTCTACAAGAATCTAATGATGGGTGTTCAGCTTATAGAGCAGGGAAGGCTTCGAAACATCGAGAAGTTTGTTGCTATCGGCACAATCTGTGCATATCCGAAATTTACGCCGGTGCCGTTTAAGGAAGAGGACATTTGGAACGGGTATCCCGAAGAAACCAACGCACCTTATGGGCTGGCAAAGAAAATGCTGCTCGTTCAATCGCAATCTTACCGTGCCGAATACGATTTCAACTCGATATTTCTGCTGCCGGTAAATCTTTACGGACCCGGCGACAATTTTAATCCCGCCAGCAGCCATGTTATACCTGCGTTGATTAAGAAATGCGTCGATGCGGTTGAAAGTGGTGCGGACCATATTGATTGCTGGGGCACGGGGAATGTCTCGCGCGAGTTTATTTATGCCGCCGATGCCGCCGAGGGGATTCTGCTTGCTACGGAACACTACAACAGCTCCGAGCCGGTCAATATAGGCGCCGGTTTTGAAATAACGATAATAAAGCTTAGTGAAAAAATCGCCGAGCTAACGGGTTTTTCCGGTGAACTTCGCTGGGACAGCTCCAAGCCGGACGGTCAGCCGAGGCGGTATTTGGATGTCTCAAAAGCTAAAAAGTACTTCGGCTTCGAGGCCAGAATCCCCTTCGATGAAGGGCTAAAGACAACAATAGATTGGTATAGAGCTAATCACAAAAGTTTGTAAACTCCGCATTCAAAACGACTCAGTCCTGAGCAGGTCGAGAGATCCGGCGATACACTCGTGACACTCACAAAAACAAAATCGGCTCAATACTATGTCGCAGTTCTTTGCGGTGCCCTTGCGCTTTACGTTGTAAGCTGTGCTCCAGGCGCTTTGTGGCAGGACAGCGGACTGATTCAGTATCGCATCTGGCATAATGATATCGAAGGTTTCCTCGGCCTTGCTATTTCTCATCCGCTCTTTTATATACTGGCGATTGGTGCAAAATACATTCCGCTCGGTGAATTTGCCCACAGGGTCAATCTGGTCTCGGCAATCGCCGGGGCGGTTGCGGTCGCGAACATTTTCTTACTTGTGCGCCTATGGCTCGGCAGGAATTTACCGGCGGTCGTCGCGGCTGTCACTTTGGCCGTGTCCCATACGTTCTGGCGCCACGCAAGCATCATCGAAACATACACGCTCTGGACCGTCCTGTTTCTTGCCGGACTGATAATGCTGCTGCAATATACCAAAACCAGGCGAGTAAGCTATTTATATTGGCTGGGATTACTAAGCGGCCTTTCAATCGCCGTCCACATGCTCGCTTCGATACCGCTTATATGTTACGCCGTCTTCGTAGCCTTTCTTCTGGCTAAAAAAGAAATTCATATCAAAAACCTTGCGATTATTGTTCTGCTGTGGATTGCCGGTGCGCTGCCTTACGAATATTTGATCGTCAAAAATATAATACAAACGGGCGATATCGCAGGCACTCTGGCTTCTGCTGCCTTCGGGCTGCGCTGGCAGGGAGCGGTTCTTAATACCTCGCTTTCAATGGGAATAGTGAAAGAGAACTTTCTATATATTCTACTCAACTTTCCCACGCCGAATTTTCTGCTGTTCTTCGCGGGCTTCTTTGGGCTATTTAAAATGTCACCAAGTAAAAGTTTTAGAAATGTTGTATTGGCGCTGACCGCTCTGTTTTTTCTTTTCGCATTTCGATATACCATCCCTGACAGGTATGCGTTCTTTATTCCATTCTACTGTTTGGTTTCGATCCTGATAGGCCTCGGAACGGATACTTTGCGGACTCAGAAGGATCTCAAGGTTCCCGTGTATTTGGTGCTGCTTCTTTGCATGCTGCCTGTCGGTGTATATGCCGCTTTACCGACCCTAGCCAGGAAAATGCAGCTTAATATCGGCACGAGAAATGATATACCCCACCGTAACGATTACGAATATTTCCTGCGGCCATGGAAGACCGGGTACAAGGAAGCCGAGCGCTTCGCCAATGAGGCGTTGGACCTGCTGGAGGACAATGCCATCATCTATGCCGACACGACCACCGTTGGTCCGCTTATATATCTTCAGGAGGTCAAAGGAAAACGCCCCGATGTGAAGATTGTATCGAGCACCGTCAACAGTAAGGATGCGCCGAAGTTCGATGAGCAGGCTATCGGGCAATTGCTTGAGGCCAGGCCGGTATATGTTGTTTCACCCAGACCCGGATACTGCCCTCAGTTTATGCTTGATCATTACGATTTCATTCAGGCGGGTATTTTGTGGCAGGTGGTTAAATCTGAAGATCGAACCAAGCCAATAACAAAAAAATGAGCGAACGACCGATAACAACTCCTAAAAGACTGGTCCACAACACGTTCTTCAACGTTGCAGCGTTGTTAAGTAACGCCGTGATCGGTTTCTTTCTGATACGCTTTTTCCTCAGCCGGTTCGGCGAAGTTCAATACGGCGTATGGCTGCTAATCGGCGGCTCAATCTTTTGTTACGCCCCCCTGTTAAGCTTTGGTTTTAATAGTTCGATCAACAGGTATATACCGCTTTTCATAGCACAAAACGACGACGATGGAGTCCAGCGGGTCATCAGCACATCTTTGTTTTTCTTCATATCTGTAGGCATCATTCTTGTAATCATAAGTCTGCTTGTTTGCTACAACGTCGGTTCCTGGTTTGCCATTGAACCTCAACTGGTGAGGACCGCCGGCATACTCGTGCTTGTCGTCGGATTCTGCTCTGCCTTTGCTATGCCCCTGCAGTCATCGACCGCAATTCTAAGCGGGCTACAGCGATATGATATCATCAACTTAGTCATGCTGGCCATATTGGTTCTGCGAACATTTCTTGTGGTCATACTGCTGCAACAAGGTTACGGCCTGCTGACAACGGGACTCATGTTCGGCCTGAGTGAAATTGTCATGAGAGTTATACATTCGGTCTTTGTAAAGAAGCTACTGCCTGCAGCATCGTTGTCATTGGCAAAGATAGATTTGCAGCTTCTGAAGGAAATGCTGGCATACGGAATAAATACTTTCATGTATGCGATGGGGGCCATTATTATTTATTATGCCAGCAATCTAATCATCGGGATTTTCATCGGAACCGCCCAGATAAGCCAATTCAGGATTGCAACGGCGGGTGTGCTCTTGTTGTCACAACTGCTGCAGGCTTTCACGGCGGCGATAAAACCGGCAGTCAGCGAACTCGACGCCAGAAATGACGCCGCGGCGGTTAAGGAATTAGCCTTCCTGACACAAAAGTACAGCCTTCTTTTGATTATTCCCGGCGGCTGTTTTCTAATTGCAATGGGCAGAGAGTTTCT
Organism: Sedimentisphaerales bacterium; assembly: GCA_049644065.1. Classification (GTDB taxonomy): domain Bacteria; phylum Planctomycetota; class Phycisphaerae; order Sedimentisphaerales; family Anaerobacaceae; genus JAFGPJ01. Next base: position 11,793 of record JBARRE010000587.1, read on the forward strand.
TCATGTATGGGTCAGCGACCAATTCAAGGACCCCACAGTCATTGACGAAATGGCTGTCATCCTGACCATTCTAACCGTCGGACACTGTTTGAGGCTGGCACAGCACAGCAACTTCCTCGTGCTCGTAGGGCGCGGGCAACATAAGATATTCGGCATTCTGACCGCCTTGATGGCACTATTCTGTGTTCTGGCTTCCATTCTTTCAGTAAAGGTCTTCAATTGGGGCTTGCTCGGAATCGCCTGGTCGAATTTCCTGCCGATGGCGATAACATCCGTACTGATTCTGCCGATATATTTTAACCGGAAAATGCATATCTCCACGTTGGAAAACATTCGGAACGTTTGGCAGCCGGCCTTGATGGGTTCATTGCCGGCGGTGGCGGTGATTTGCGTTTGGAAATATCTGGCACCACCGAATTCATGGCTTGAAATTGTGAGCGTTGTAGTTACCGCAATGGTCTTGATAGTTATAGGCGGCTGGTTCCTGAGCTTGAAAG
>JBARRE010000588.1:0-13077 GCA_049644065.1 Sedimentisphaerales bacterium
GGATATATATTCGGCTTGATGTTAATACGCAAAAACTTTCCTCAGTACGCCGATAAACTCGAACGACTTCGGGATATCAATCCGGAAAGACTTGGCGTTGATGAGAGCCAAATCTATCGAATGGTAAAATCGCTGCCCGCTTGTGCCCGCAGAACAGATGTTTTAAGGCTTCTTTCGTCGGAAGAGCAAAAGATTCATCGTGTATTCAGAAGTCACGCCGAACCCAAAGAGGGCTATCCCATCCGGCAGGTATGTCTTTATGGAATTGCCGAGTGTATTCGCGCCGAGATGGTCCCGCAGTGTCTGCGAGCGGGTGATATGAAGACGTTCGGTGAGCTTATCAATACCTCCCACGACGGCGACCGCATGACAAAGCTTGTTGACTGTCGGCGCGTGCCTACCGACAACATCTATCCTGACGAGAGAATTAATGCCTTGATCGGAGATCTGGAATCAGGTGAACCCGAGCGTATGAACCGGGCCAGACTTTGGCGCCAGGGCGGCGGCTATAACGTCAGCCTTCCGGAGATCGATACGCTTGTTGACATCGCGCTGGCGACCGAAGGTGTTATCGGTGCCGGTCTTGTCGGCGCCGGGATGGGCGGCTGCATCGTGGCAGTCGTCGAGAATGAGCATGCCCGGCGACTGGTCGAAAATATGACTGAACAATACTATCACCCGCGCAACCTGCCGGTAAAGGCGGAGATTATCACCCCCGTGGGTGGTTTGTGCACTATGGACTGAGCAGTGAAGCCGCCTCGGCGTCCAGGAATATTTTACAATTGCCGTGCTGCTGTAATATCGAGGCCGGACACATCGGCGTCACCTTCCCTTCGAGAGCATTTTTCACCGCTTCGGCTTTACGCTCGTCGGGAACCGTGACAATCAGGCACGCGCTTTTCATAATCTGCCTGATACTCATCGAAATTGCCTGCCGGGGCACCTGCTCCAGCGTCTCAAACCAGCCTTCACCCAACTGCTGTCTTCTGCATTTCTCATCCAGTTCGACGACTAGATACGGCTTTTCGGTCTCGAAATCCGCAGGCGGGTCATTAAACGCGAGATGCCCGTTTTCCCCGATTCCCACCATCGCCGCGTCGATTGGGTGCTCGGCAATCAGGGAGCCTACTCTTTGGCACTCCTGTTCCGGGTCGCCGGCATCGCCGTTTACGAAATGTACCTTTTTGAGGTCCGGCACCCGATCCACGAAACGCTCTTTGAGGAATTTTCTGAAGCTCGCCGGGTGGTCCGCCCCCATGTCGATATACTCATCCAAATGAAACATCGTGACTTTCGCCCAGTCGACCGTCTCTGCTTCCACCAGGTTCTTTAGCATTTCGAGCTGGCTCGTTCCGGTTGCGAGAATGATATTCGCCCGGCCCTTGTCTTCTATAGCCTTGTTGATCGCCTGGGCTGCCGATACCGATGCCGCTGCTCCCATTTCCTGCTTTGTCTTATAAATATATTTTTCCATAATTTCGCTCTCATTTCAAATCAAATGACATTTGCCATAATCATAAGCAATTTTAGCCGCTCCGGCAAAGATTTTCCTTGCCCTACAAGCGAGAAATCTTCTATAACATCTGCGGGTATCACACGGGAACTAACCCATTATGAACGGCAATAAAATGAACGAACAGCCCGCAAATGGAGGTGAATTATAGTGACTACAAATAGACTTGGTATCCTGGCAATAATCTTAAGCTTTTCTTATCTGAATTCAGCATCGGCTGAGCAGGATATGGTAGATCCTTCCGCGGTCCTGAAAACGCTCGATCAAAACCATCCCCGATTGATGCTCAGGGATAAAGACCTTCAGCGCCTGAAAGAACTATACGTGGAAGATGAGGTTTTACAGAAGTGTGTGAAGGATGTTCTCGAAGAAGCGGACGATTGTGCCGGCAAATCTATGCTCACGTACAGGAAAATTGGCCCTCGGCTGCTTCATATAAGCAGAGAATGCCTCCACCGGATTTATGCCCTCGGTCTGGCCTACCGATGGACGGGCGAGGAAAAGTACGCCGGCAAAGCCGTCGATAACATGCTGACGGTCTGCGCATTCGAAGACTGGAATCCATCGCACTTTCTCGATACGGCTGAGATGTCCCATGCAGTCGGGCTCGGCTATGACTGGCTTTACTCTTATATGGACGCTGAGACGCGGGAAAAAATCAAGGCCGGCCTCATCAAAAACGGCATGGAACCCGGACTGACTGCATATAAGAAGAGCGGCTGGGTGCGTAGCGAACACAACTGGAACCAGGTTTGCAACGGAGGCTTGATAGTCGGCTCGCTGGCGATTGCCGAGTCGGACCCGCAGTACGCCGAGCAGATAGTCGCGGCCGCCATCCGATCCCTGCCTCGTGCTATCAAGAGCTACGGCCCCGATGGCGCATGGGGGGAAGGGCCCGGATACTGGAGTTATGCCACGCATTACACCGCCTATGGACTGGCGGCGCTGCAAAGCGCGCTGGGCAATGATTTCGGCCTGCTGAAAATCGAAGGGCTGGAGGAGGCGGGAGATTTTCCAATCTATACTGCCGGCCCGACCGGGTATTATCTAAACCTGGCCGACGTCGGAACAAAAAGCTCCAGAAGAACGCTGCCGTGTTTATTCTGGCTGGCACGCGCATACGACAAGCCGTTCTATGCCGATGATGAACGCGCTATGCTGGCCAAGCACAGCGCCAGCCCACAACACGTAGTCTGGTACATGCCCAAGCCGAGTATGAAATTCCCAGTAAAAGACCTTGACCGTTATTTCCGCGGTCCAGTGGAAGTGGCCATGTTTCGAAGCGCGTGGGACGACCCGAAGGCGCTTTGGGTAGGCGTCAAGGCCGGGTACAACCAGGTCAATCACGGGCATCTGGATCTGGGTAATTTCGAACTGGACGCCCTGGGCGTTCGATGGGTCCGCGACCTCGGTTCGGAAAATTACAATCTTCCCGGCTACTGGGATGGAAAGAGAGGCGGCAAGCGGTGGAGTTATTATCGCTTGAATTCGAAAAGTCACAGCGTTCCGCTGCTGGGCGGTGAAGACCAGGATCCAATGGCGACATCGAAGTTCATTAAATTCGAGTCGAAGAAGTCCTCGGCGTTTGCCCTGATCGATCTGACGAGTGCTTACGAAAATTTTGCGAAGAAGGTCACGCGAGGTATCGCTATGCTGGACGGCAGAGAAGCCGTTCTTGTGCAGGATGAGTTTGAAATCGAGAAGCCCTGCGAACTTGTCTGGGCGATGACGACTGATGCGAAAATCTCGCTGGAAAAAGAACGAATTGCGAAACTGACCATTGACGGCAAAGAACTCTTCGCAGAGGTTCTGTCACCTGATAACGCTGTGTTTACGGTCGAGTCCGCAGAACAGAAGCCGCCGGAGAAGACCAATAAAGGCGTGAAACGCTTGACTTTGCGCCTGGACAATGCGAAAGGTAACGTACGAGTGGCTATTCTGCTCTCGCCTGTATGGAAGGACAGCCGTTACACAAGTTCCGTGGAATTACGGCCGTTGAAAGAGTGGTGAGCTCTGTAAATTAAACATGTATCACATATATTATTCAGGAGGTTACAAATGCAAAGTCGAATAAATGGTATCTACAAGACAGTCGTCATCAGCGTATCAATCCTCGTGCTCGGATTTTTCGTCGTGGCAAGAGGTGCCGAGGAAAAGAAACCTCAACTCTGCCAGGGCAATTATCACAGCGAGGAAGCGGCGAAAGAGCAGCTTGCGAAGTTTGCCAGAAGCTATTCCAATCTGGAGCAATGGAAGCTGCGGGCCTCGCAGGTTCGTGAAGGCATCCTTCGCGGAACAGAACTTTTGCCGCTGCCCGAAAAGTGTCCGCTCAAGCCGATCATCCACAGCAAACGTAAATACGACGGCTACACGGTACAGAATGTGGCGTTCGAGAGCCTGCCCTGCGTATTTGTCACGGGGAACCTGTACCGTCCTCTGAAAGGCAAGGGGCCTTTCGCTGCGATACTGTGCCCTCACGGACATTTTGATAACGGCCGACTTCGACCCGATATGCAAAAACGATGTGCCACGCTGGCTCGCATGGGGGCCGTCGTATTCGCTTATGACATGGTGGGATACGGCGAATGGAAAAATGCCGGCTGGGAGCACAAACGGCCGAAAACGCTCAAGTTGCAGCTATGGAATAGTATTCGCGCGGTGGATTTTCTGACATCCCGCAAGTACGTGGATCCCGAACGCATAGGAATCACCGGCGCTTCGGGCGGTGGGACGCAGACGTTTCTGCTGACCGCCGTCGATGACCGCGTCGCCGTCTCGGTACCCACAGTCATGGTCTCGTCCCACTTCTTCGGCGGCTGCAACTGCGAAAGCGGCATGCCCATCCACAAAAGTGATACGCACGAGACAAACAATACGGATATTGCCGCGCTGGCCGCGCCCCGGCCTCAGATGCTCATCTCGGACGGCAAGGACTGGACCAAAAACACGCCGGATGTGGAGTTCCCTTATATCCGGAACGTCTATCGTCTCTATGGAGTTCAGGACAACGTCGAGTATCTGCACCTTCCCGATGAGGGGCACGATTACGGCATCTCAAAGCGTCTTGGCGCCTATAAGTTTTTTGCGAAACACTTGAAGCTTTCGCTCGATAAAGTCACCGGCTCGGGCGGCTCAATTGATGAGAGCTTCGTTGTGATTGAAAAGATGGAGGATATGTTCGCATTCAATGCTGAGCATTCCCGACCCGCTTATGCAGTTAAACCCGATGTGAAAGAACTGCCGTGGGATTAGGTATGTTTATGCCGGGGCGAGCTGTTTATCGACTGCTTTACGGTAACCGGTAACGGTGATACTCATGTCCGGCCGGACTTCGACGATGGCGTAGGAGTTGTTTTCCGGGCCGGGGCCTTCGACTACCGCTTTTAAAGTATAGTAGTGAATCTCTTCTATCGGGCTGTAACCTCCATCGTGGCGGTGGCCCTGGAACACGGCCAAAACTCTTCCCGACTGTTCGAGAATTCGCCGCACTTCGGCGGCATTATTGACATAGTGCGAGCCGGTACCGTCGAGGAGCTGGTGGACCAGGACAATAACAGGTTCGCGTGATGCGGCCAGGTCACGCCTGAGCCACTGTAGCTCGGCCGGGGGAATATTGGCATCGGTCCAGTCGAAATTGCCGTGGTCGTAATCGGTCCCGTCGGATTTGTAGTTGGCGTCGAGAACGACAAAGTGCACACCGTTGAAATCGAACGAGTAGTAGCTTCTGCCAAGGTCTATGCCCGTATTTTTGATATTGGCCAGAAATTGCGGCTTTGAGAGACTATCCTGGTCGTGATTGCCGAGTACATGGTAGGCCGGGCCGTCGAACTTGCAGAACACACTCTCGACAGCTCGCAGGTACGATAGAGTATTCTGCTCGGCAGGGGGGGAATCCTGGTCTTTGAAATCACCGAGCTCCACGAGAAAATCGACCTGCTGCTCGTTCATCGCTTCGATGCATTCGCCAAGCTTGTCGAGCGAATCCCGGTAATAGCGAGTGCCGACTGTATCGGCATCGGCGTAGTGACAGTCGGTAACAATGCCAAATCTCACGGCCTCCGTTCTGCGACCGCGGCCGGTCGGACCGGTGCAGGAAATCGGTGTCAAGGCCAGGCCGGCGAGCGTCGCCGCCGAGGACTTCAGGAAAATCCGCCGAGTGACAATCCAATGCTGCTTGTTGAAATTTCCGCCTATCGTGCAGCCTTTCTAAATGAAAGATATTGTGGCCCGAGCCAAAATCACGCTGCTCCCGTGGGCGTAGATCATAGAGACGGCTCTTTGAGCTCCTGTGCTTTCGGCAGGTCTTTGAGCGTATTGAGGCCGAAAATTTCGAGGAACTTTTTCGTCGTTCCGTACAGCATCGGCCTGCCTAAAACTTCCGCCCGGCCGACGATTTTGACTAATCCTTTATAGCTCAGGGATCGAATCACCTCGCCGACTGCAACGCCGCGGATGGCTTCGATGTCCGCCCGCATGACCGGCTGCTTATATGCGATAATAGCAAGCGTTTCCATGGCGGCGGGGCTCAGCTTATTGTCGCTGCGAGCCCGAAGCAGTTTCTTGAGCCAATGATTGTAAGGACTCAACGTGAGCATCTGGTAGCCGCCCGCGATCTGCTCTATTCTAAAGGCGTTATTGTTCGCCTGGTACTTCTCATTCAGATTCTTGATGTGCTGACGAACCTGTTTTGCGCTTGCCTCGACAATATTCGCCAGCCGGGCCTCCGTAAGCGACTCGTCACTGGCAAATAAAACCGCCTCCACAACCGACTCGACCGTAGTAGTAATCTCCTGATCGGGCTGCGGGATGTCAGGTTGTTCCTCATCCGGCATTTGAGGTTCATCATCCTGCACGTCCTGATCTTCCTGTATGTCTTCTACTTCCTGGCTTTTTTCTGTCATACGTTCTTCCACTTAAATGGGTCAGCATCTTTCTTGCTTATGCTAATTTTTATTGTTTTGATCTGTTTTTGCAACTGCCGAGCGAATTTTTTTAATATGAACCGTTCCGAAACGGTATGACTCAGGCATATACAGGTCAATCCCACCTCCTGAGCGGCCAATGCCTGATGATGTTTCAACTCTCCGGTCAGATACAAATCGGCCTTAGCGGCGATAACCGAATTGATAATCTTGCCGCACGAACCGGCACAAACCGCCGCCCGCCGGACAAGCCGGTTCTGATCGCTGACCAGGCCGATTGCTTTGGCGCCGGTGACCTTCTTTATCCTCTTGATAATCTGCGCGATTCGGACAGGCTTAGCTAATTCCCCGATCCGACCCAAACCGAACGGCATCTTAGTATCGTACAGTTTGAAAACATCAAAGGCCGGCGTCTCGTAGGGATGTGCCTTTTTCATTGCCGTAACGACTTCGTCGAGTCTATCCGCCGGCACAATCGTCTCAAATCGTATTTCGCTGACCTTTTCGAGCTTGCCCCTTCTGCCGATGGCCGGCCTTGCACCCTTCTGAGGTAGAAAGGTTCCAGTGCCCTCGGCGACGAAACCACAGTGTCTGTAGTTTCCGATTGCCCCGGCCCCGGCGGCAAAGACGGCGTTTGAAACTTTCGCAGCCGACTTGACGGGGACAAAGACGACAAGCTTGTAGTTATCACCCGCCGGGTTTGCCACGTAATCGCCGATCGGCTCGCTATTAACGATGCCGACAATCTCGGCAAGACCGTCGTTGACTCCGCCGACGGCCGAATCCAGGGCGGTATGGATCGCGAAGACCGCGATGCCGGATCGAATCAAATCATACACAACTCCGGTAGGCCCTTCGGCGGTGATTTTCTTCAGCGCGTCCCAGATCACAGGATGATAGCTGATAATCAAGTCTGTTTTCAGCTTTTTTGCCTCGGCGACAACATCGCGCGTAACGTCTATCGTCAGTAGAATATTTCTAATATCCTTCTGCGAATCACCAATCAACAATCCCACATTGTCCCAGTCCTGCGCCAGCTCAAGTGGAATTATTTCGTCGATTCTCGTGGCAATATCTTTTATCTTCATTTGTTCTTCCCACACTCGCTTTTCACGAGCTGGTCGAAACTCGTTTGCAGCTTTTTGGTCACATCCCCGACCCGGCCATCACCGACCGTGTGGTTCTCTACCTTCATTATCGGCATCACTTGCATGATAACATTCGTCAGAAAAATCTCGTCGGCGCCGAGCAAATCATCTATCGAAAGATCCTTCTCGGTCAATTTAATGGAATTCTGCAGGGCGAGCAGGCAGACGGTTTTTCTTGCTACACCTGGAAGAACGGGTGTATTAATCGGTGGTGTGTAAAGTTTCGAATCCTTGACCAGAAAAACATTGCTGATGCAGCCCTCAGCCAGGCGATTGTCCACTGTAAACCAGATTGCCTCGGCCGCTCTTTTTTGATGCGCCATGTTCAGCGCAATCATACGCGAGAAATAGCTTGTCGTCTTCCGGCCGGAAGCCGGATCGATCGGATTCTGCTTGAACGGGCACAGCACGACCAATACGCCTTTTTTGTAATATTCGGGCGGGTACGACCGGAACTTTGCCGCGGTGATAAGAAGCGTCGATTTGCGCTGCTCCTCGGATTCGGACATCGGCCCGTTCGTGAGTGTCAGACGCAGACGCGCATCGGTCAGCTTATTCGCACGCAGCACATTATTGATCGCCTCGGTGATATATTCACGATCGTATGGATTATTTATCGACAGAACATCGGCACTGGCAAACAATCTGTCCAGGTGGTCCGTCAGGGCAAAAACCACGCCGTTGTGACTGCGCATGGTCTCGAAAAGCCCGGCACCATATAAAAACCCGCTGTCGGAGACGGATATGCATGCCTTGTCGCTATCGACTAATTTGTCATTCAGAAAAACTTGTTCGGTCATAGTTTCATATTGCACAATACACATCATGCACGACGCATCACGCTGTTTATTCCTGCGAGCAATGCTCTTGCTTTTACAATTGTCTCGGCCCACTCGGCTTCCGGGTCGGAATCTGCGACGATACCTCCGCCGGCTTGAGCATAGGCCTTCTGGTCTTTGATAATAATCGTTCTTATGGCAATATTCAAGCATGCACTGCCGTCGATCCCGATAAAACCGATACTGCCGGTATAGACGCCTCTGGCGGTCGGCTCAGTTTCGTCGATGATTTCCATGGAGCGGATTTTCGGAGCGCCGGTGATGGAGCCGCCGGGAAACAACGCCTTTAGAACATCGCAGAAGGTGATTTCTTTGCGAAGCCGCCCAGCCACGGTAGCAACGGCGTGAAAAACCGTCGGGTAAGTTTCAATCGTCCTGGGCTGGACGACCGACCTTGTCCCGGGCCGGCAGATTTTGGCCACATCGTTGCGCTCCAGGTCGATAATCATATTCAGCTCGGCCTGCTCCTTTTCGCTGCCGAGCAGTTCGTTGAAATTCCGGGCGTTAATTTGCTTTGCCCGCAAAGCCGATTTAGTTGATTCGTCAAGGCGAGGCCGGGTTCCCTTTATAGGTTTGGTTTGAATAACGCCGTCGGCAATTGTGATAAACATCTCAGGCGACGCACTGACGATGTGAAAACCGCCGGCGTCGATGTAAGAGGCGCAGGGGCTTGGATTATAACGGTTCTGCCAGTGATAAAGCTCTATCGCCAGCGCGTCGTAATCGCACTCGAACCTCTGCGAGAAGTTGATCTGGTAAACCTCGCCGTCGTAGATGTACCGCTTGATTTTCTCGACGGTCCGCAGGTAGTAATTTTTATCCATATTGGACCGGACTTGCGAGAAATCAATGTTATCAAGGTCGGTAGTTGCAGGTTGCGGCACATGAGTCCTTTGAGATTCAGCTAATAAACCCTCCAAAGCGGCAAGTTTTTCTTCCGGCTTTTCGGTATCGTTCGGCAGCCCCAGGGCAATCAGCCAAAAACTTTCTTCCTGATGATCATAGGCGATGAACCGGTCGTAGAAACACAACCGAATCAACGGCAGTGCAATATCGTCGATTGCAGCAGCCGGCAGCTTTTCGATATATCTGCCAAGCTCGTAGCTGAAATATCCAATCCAGCCGCCGCAGAAGATGCCCTTTGGTAGGTTGATATCGCTATCTTTTTCGAGTTTATATTTAGCCAATGCCCTTTGTAGTTTCCCGAAAGGATCATCCTGTCCCGCTCCGAACTCCAATATCTCTTTCGGCTGCGCAGCCCAATAGCTGAATCTGCCGGCATCCGCCCTGGCCGGGTTGCCCCCGAGAATTGACGCCGATTCTAATCGGGCGAAAACTTCACTGAGACCGGGCAAATTTGCCGATGTGTGGATTTCTCTACAATGCAGTCGGCAGACGATCCGTCGACCATTCGTAGCGGCTGTTCCTGCCACGACGACTTTCCCGGTCATTGTGGGCGCTGTGGTGTGATTTCTTGTTAAATTCTGGACTTTGGTCATATTTGGAATTCGATTTGTGCCGATATGGAACCAGGTGCTTAACGTGCGTCCCTTATCGCATCCAGATTTTTCCTGGCATCCGGGGCAACCCGAAAGAAGCCTTCAAGCTTTTCACAGGCATAGTCATCGCAGTATGCACAGTTCACAACTTGCTTTTCTTTCGCACATTTTCGTATCTCACAGACGCTGCAGTGACCGAAAAGACAGTCACTGTCCGATGTGCAACCAAGACAGTTAATATCCGCCGGTTCTATATCTTGGTTGTATTGCTTTGACCAGAACTGAGCTACTTCTGCTCTTTTCGCGTCGTCATCATTCAGCGTAGCAATAAATGTAGCGCACTCATTACATAACAAACCACAAACCGCTATTATTTGATTCATCATTTTTCCCTTCTGCTAACGGTATATAACCACCATCTGGCTTTGTTCCGGCGTTTCGATCTTGCCTGCCTCTCAAAATAGACGGTCATCTCCAAACCATCTTCGATTTCAATCCTGAACCAGTGTTTACGCAAATATTTCTCGGGGCCGCCGCTGCGACAAGGCCCCAGTTCCTTCCAGGCCTCAAGCACATCAGCTACTGCGTATTCTTTGTCTCTCCATTTAAATCGTTCCGGAAGCCCCGGCTCACCTCTGGTCATTGCTGTAGTATCAAACGCACCTGCAACCGGCTCGATTGGCTCACTGATGAATTCTTCGCTCATAAGCTCATTGTCCGGATTTAAATTCTGTCATAATCTGCACTCCGGAAGAAGTACCTATCCGTTGTGCACCCGCGGCTAACATTTCAATCGCCTGTTCTGCGGTCCGTATTCCGCCGGCGGCCTTTATTTTACACCCTGGAGCTGTTTCTTTCATCAGTATTATATCTTCAACCGTTGCTCCACCGGCCGGGTGTAATCCGGTACTGGTCTTTATAAAATCCACACCCACACCTTGTGCTATCTGACAGGCGAATATTTTCTGTTCGTTATTCAGGGCGGCCGATTCGATAATCACCTTTAGAACCACCGCCGGCCTCATCGACCGGCAGACCTTCAACACGCTTGCCAGTTCGTAGGCTAAATAATTCGAATCGCCCTCGATGATCGCCGCCAGGTCCGCGACCATGTCAATCTCGTCGGCCCCGGCAAACATTGCATCCCTGGCCTGGGCTGCCTTTATCTTCGTCGAATCGGCGCCGAGAGGAAGGCTCACGACGCCGCCGACAGCGACTTTCGAGCCGGCCAACAATTCGGCGACCAACGGCACCCAGCGACCGTTGACGCAAACAGTATGAAAGCCGTAGGTTTTTGCGTCCCGGCATTGCTGCTCGATTTGTTCCAGCGTTGCCGTCGCATCGAGCTGCGTATGGTCAATACAACCGGCCAGTTTCTTTTCGTTCGCGATTTCCACTTTATTAGGCGAAGTCTTGGCAATTCTTACACGCGTTTTTGATCCACATAGCATGTTTGTGTGCCAGGCTTTTAGCCCTGCTTAAATCATTTAAATTTTCTAATACTATCTCAAGTCTGTATCCGCTTATTGCTATTTGGGAGCAGAAATACCAAATCCCCGTATTAACCAGTTCAGGGTTCGCCGCATTTCCTCCTGATTGACGGACTATCAACTCAGCTAATTTTACTTTGTCTTTATTATTCAAGCTGCGCCCATTTTTTATTTTTCCCTTTAAGCCTGAAAATTCAATTTCATCTAAAGATATTACCGTTTTTGCAACCCAAATATCTATTGGTTGGAGTAGGTGTCTATTTTGCGTTTTGCTTAGGTCTATTTTCATGATATATGCTAAATCTCTTAAAAAAAAAGAGGCAATTTTATCACTTACACCCTGAATAGACTTTAGCAGATCGAAAGCCCCTTGAATATCATTCTGAATAATCCGTTCTCGGAGGTAAGTAGTGAAGGATTTGTTCCGAATGTTGTTATTCTCATATACTACTTGTATCAACGAAAGTTGCGATGTTTTATAGTTTTTTCTCCCCCCTTTGTACTTTTTTGAATACTCCTTCCCCTGTGGACATAGAGGATTGTTTTGATAGTTTAAATTCTGATCATTGAGTAAATTGCTGAAACGACTCCATATATCTTCAACGATATTATTGCTCATATTGCCATTATGTTCTCGTTTATATCCAAGCAACGCATCAACAGCAGCATGAAAATAATCCGGCTTTCTTCCTTGTCTTTCAAACGCATATCCCTCTAAAAATATAGCTATGGAATCCCAAATATCGGTAGTGTGGTTAGGGTATTCATTCCATAAAAGAATCATACCCTGTTTATAAAAACAACTAACCTGCTCAAAAAACCGCAACCATTGTTGAACACGGTTCATAATTTACCACCTTCAAAAGCTCGCCTAATCTTAAATAAACAACGTACTGCGTTTATGCACAGCTTTAAGTGAAGCCTTAAATAGTAGCATCCTTTCTCTTATCTTATCTTGAATGTTTACGAGGATGCTACTATACTTTTTTATAGCTAAAACTCTATCCTTTTTGGTTGCGGCTGAGCGAAGCCGCGCCAAGGTTCTCAGTGCCCTTCGTGGTGAACCAAAAACCATGTTAATCCTTCGTCTACGCTCAGGATGAAGGGCGCAGCACGCAATACGCACTACGAACAAAGAACGCCGTCTCAAGTAGATTTTTTTATAATTTTCTCGACCTTTTGTATGACGGTTCGTATAATAGTTAACGAATTCGTATTTCGTATATAGTATACCTGTCCTGAGCGGAGTCGAAGGATCGTATATCGTATTTAGAATTAGAGAATTAGTCGTGGATACCTGCCTGCGCAGGAATGACAAACACCAAATATCAGCGTTTATCTGCGGCTAATTCCTTGTAGAATTGAGAATGGAAAATGGAGAACTTTGTCATTTATTATCCATTCGACCTTGCTCAGAGCCTGCCCTGAACGGAGTTGAAGGGACAGGTTTACTATTGACGATTGACTATTTTTTCCGCGTAATCAGCGAAATCCGCGGTTTATGAAAATGATTATTGATGAATGATGAATTGAAAATGGGTAACACCTCACCGAAGTGCCACAAGATAATTTGCCATTCTTTCAAATGTTAAAATGGGCAACTTGCGCTTTTCGAGGGAGTTCATATAATGCTGCTATGAAGGTAAATGCAGCAGATACTATTATC
>JBARRE010000589.1:0-1605 GCA_049644065.1 Sedimentisphaerales bacterium
TGTCGCCTGAAGCTTTGATTCCCTGCCCGCCGACGTTCACGATTTCCAACCCGATCAGGCGGCAGTTCTCGGCGGAGGAGATGGATATCGCCCCATCGAATTTTCCCGCTCCGAAGCCGCCCGCTTCGAGCGGCGTGGTTGTCACCGACAGCGTAAGGCCACGAACCGTAATATCCCCAGCGGGATTTTCCCGCGTGCCACGGATGCGAATGATCGACTCGATGACCGGAGCGAAAACCTCGGCCTTAGCCATATCCTCCCCGGGCAGCGGCCAATAAACCAGCTTGCCGGCGGTGCGGTCGAGATACCACTGTCCGGGCGATGTCATTCCCTCGCGGACATTCCAGATGACGTACTTTTTAACGCCGAACGCCCCCGGCGGATGGCCCGATGGATTGGCGAATATCAGGGTCCGGGTCCCGGCGTCCATGGCCTTCAGGCCCACCATTGACTCGTCCCACATGTGATAAATCGTCACTTCCGCGTTGCCGACTTCCAGCCATGGGCCGATGTCGTCGGAGCGGTACTTCAACGTCGTCAACTCCTCGCCGGTCGGCTTGCGTTTCCAGCCGCCGCCTGTGGTGCTCATCCAGGGGACATCGAAGCTGCTGAGGTGTTCGAAGAAGCCTTCTTCCGGCAGCCGGGCGCGCCGGCAGAAGCGCCCGTTTACAACCAGGGCACGAAAATACCACTTTCTGTCTTTTACACCGGGAAGTACGGCTGAATAGAACTTTTCGCCGTCCTTTGTCCAGCCGGTGACTTTCCTGCCGCCGTAGAGACAAACATCCGCCCCCGGCGCCGATTCTATTGTAAGGCCCACATCGCGAGCGTTCAGTTCCAGCGGTTTATCAAGGAAATATTGGCCGACCTGAATTATCACTTTCCGAGGCTGGTCGGCGCCCTGCTTTCGAGCTGCGATGCAGGCGGCACCAACTGTGGCGAACGGACCGTCCGTCCGGTCCGGATTGGGCCCAGGCAGCCGGCCCGACCAGGAATCGCTGCCGTTCGCAGCGACAAAAAAAATTTCGTCTTTGGCGTTTGTCGCCTGAGCAGGCGCAGATAACGAGCCAACGACAAGCAACGCCACCCCGATTAAAAAGATGTGCTGTATTTTCATCAATTCTCCACCTCTGCGGATTTCGGCATCCAGACGGCCATTTCGTTTTTGCCTCGGTGCGCCCAGGCATAGTATGGAATAGCAACCACGTCGATGTCCTCTACGACTTTTTTGCCATCCTGCTGAGCTTGCCGGATTTGTCCGCGGCCGGTGATTGTCACAATACCGCCCAGCAGGTCGCCGTGATATTCGCTCTGCAATTTCACATCGGGCGGCAAAATCAGGTTCGCGACACCTTTTGGGTTGTCCGCTCCTTCGAAGCAGTAGACAACGGGTCCGCGCTCGACGGCGGTTCGCCCGCGGTTGTCTTTGACTTTCTGATGGGCCTCCACCCGCCGTATCGGCATCGGCAGATTCAATTCGATCGCATCGCCTTTCTTCCACGTCCGTTGAATTCTGGCATAGCCTTTAACTATATTCAAACCGACCGGATTACCGTTGACCTTTAGTGAAACTTTCTCCCGGCTTCTATCCGGATAGCTATACAA
>JBARRE010000590.1:0-2529 GCA_049644065.1 Sedimentisphaerales bacterium
ACGCAACTGACAAGCTTTGGGGAGACCTGAATACAAAAGCTGCTGCCCAGACGCGGCTTGCAAAAAACCTGGCCTGCATTTCACCTTTTGCGAATTTCGTTTATGTTGCCAGGGATCTGACGGGAACAGGCTTGCGCAGTTTGGAGTACTTCGACCAAGCTAAAGCCGAGTATCGTAAGCGGTTTTGGCGTCATGTATCCAAGAAGGAAGAGGATGCGAGGGAAAATGATCCGACATATAGAGAAAACTCTTCTTTTCTTGATTTAGGTGATTACCCCCGCTTTGAGTTCAAAGAGGAGGCATTGAAAGACAAATTAACCGAAGTACTGCCTTACTGGGGGATACTCGTTTTGTTTAATGTCGTGTTTTTTGCCGCGGCGTTTGCAGGATTCATGAAATACGACGTGCGGTAAGAAAGGACAGAAACCATGCTTAAGTCTATAATCAGAAAAGAGATACTTAGTAACCTTCTCAGTTACAAGTTTTCGATAATTACTATTCTTTCCACAATATTGATTCTCGTCAGCATATTCGTTATGTACCGCGATTACTGTCTGGCTCTGGAAAACTATGAAATCTTACAGTCAAAATCGGACAAACCTGTTGCAGTTATCCGACCCACACCACTTTCTATTTTCGCCAAGGGATTAGAAGAGAATTTATGCCGATCCTATGAAAGAGGATTTGTGGGAAAAATCAACATCAGCACTAAACAAAAATCGGTGAACAGTCTTTTCAAGCTTTTCACAGCACTGGACCTGCTGTATGTCGTCAAGGTCATACTCTCACTTTGTGCGATGCTCTTTGCTTTTGACATAATTTCAGGCGAAAAAGAGACCGGGACACTGAGGCAGACGATAAGCAACACTGTGAAAAGGCCAATTCTGATAATTGGCAAATGGATCGGTGGATTTACCAGTTTTATTGTGCCTTTTTTTATGGCCGTACTTATAGGCACAATTTTTGTGACCTTATCACCTATGGTAGATATGAATCCGTACAATTCGCTAAAACTGGGGCTGTTCCTCTTAAGCAGTGTGATTTATTTAGCCGTTTTCTTCTCACTGGGGCTGCTGATTTCCAGCCTCACGCACCAATCTTCCTCATCCCTGGTTATTTCTCTTTTTGTTTGGGCTATGTTGGTCTTTCTGATCCCAAATCTTGGCAATATTCTGGCCCGCCAGCTTGTCCGGATTCCAACGGTTCAGCAGCTTGAGCTAAAACGCAAACAAATCCAGATCAGGAGAGTTCTCGAAAGCAGACGAATCAATATCAGGAGAGAACTCGAGGTCAACAGACGGCAGTACGGCTCTGAGAGAATGGAAGCCGATAAACGTTTTGACTCAGAAAACGAAATACTCACTGAAGATTACCGCAACCGTTTCAATAGGCTGGTAAAAGTATCTCAAAATATCACCCGAATTTCACCGGCTGCCGCATTTACTTTTCTGGCGACCGACATTGCGGGAACTGGCATGTCAGAAGAACGAAACCTAAAAAGGGCAGTTTTGCAATACATGCATATTGCAGGGAATTGGGATGATGAAAAGGGCGATCGTCCGGCTTTTAGTTATCAGCGCAGTTCATTCAGAGAGGTTTTAGGCCAGGGAGGCCTGAGCAATTGTTTAATTCTCATTTTGTTTAACGTACTGTTTTTCACAGGGGCGTATGTGGCCTTCCTGCACTATGATGCGCGCTAATTCTATACACAGGAGACGACTATGTTAAAGCCAATCATTTCAAGAGAGTTTCTGAAGAACATCCTTAATCTACGGTGGTTGAAGACAATCGTTGCAAGAGAACTTCTGAACATTAGCCGTAATCTACGGTTGTTAAAAACAATTATTGCAAGAGAGTTCTTGAACAATATCCTTAATTTGCGGTTTATGATAGGGCTTGTTTTGTGCCTCATTATCACCGTTGCCTGTACTATAATTCTGTCTCATGATTACCGTCAGGAACTGGCCGATTACAACATTCGAGTCAATTTGCAGGATGACTTCCTGCGCAACTATGCTACCCGCGGTGCAATGATGCAATTGATTCCGCAGCAGAAGCCGCCGGAACGGTGTCGGCCGTTAATCATTGGCATTTCAGGCGATGAGAATTCGGAGTCTTTTGATGATAATCCGTTACCAATACTCTTTCCGCATCTTGATTTTCTATTCATCGTGACGATTATTATGAGTTTGCTTGCGCTTCTTTTCTCTTACGATACCATAACAGGAGAGCGCCAGAGGGGCACCCTGAGATTAGTGATAGCTAATTCCATATCCAGAACAATAATTCTTTTTGGTAAATTGGTCGGAGGCGCCGCCAGCCTGCTGGTCCCCTTCATATTGTCGCTTTTGGTCGGCGTACTTTATATCAACCTTAATCCTAACATCCAATGGGATGGCTTGGCATGGGTGGAACTTGTCTTATTAACCGCAGCTTCGGTTACGTTCATCATGTTGTTTTATCTCCTGGGGCTTATGGTATCTGCGTTTTCCCGATACTCGGCCACCTCAATTCTGAGTTGCCTCTTCC
>JBARRE010000591.1:0-6686 GCA_049644065.1 Sedimentisphaerales bacterium
GAAAGGCATTCTGGAGCCTCCCCATTACTTCAATCTGCTGCTGGGCAACATTGCCTGCGCGCAGGCGGATTTGCTGCACACCGGAATTATGATTCATGATTTGCCCGACAACTCCTTCTGGTCTCTGGCGGGGATCGGTAATTACCAGTGGATGATGAATTCTATAGCCATCGTTTCAGGCGGCGGCGTTCGGGTCGGGCTCGAAGATAATATATGGTTCGATACGGCACGGACCCGGCTGGCCTCAAATTCTGACTTGCTGCGCCGGATCCACAGGCTGGCCGAGGCGACCGAGCGAAGGGTGATGTCACCAGCTAAGCTCAGGGAACTGCTGAACCTGCAACCCGGCTACGGGAAATATGGTCGCAGCTTCTGATTGTCTTCAAGAACTCAAGACGATTTTGCTCCGTCCGCCTTATTCAAAATCGTCTTGACGTTCTTACCTGCCCGATATAACCGATGGGTGTCAGGAGCATGACACAACAAGCTTTGCATCACACCACGCAAGTATAAATAGCGGAGTGCCCTGGATATGAAATTACGACTCAGCGTCGTTAGCCATGCCTCCATGGAGCCTCTATTGGGACCGTATTGTTCGATTCGAGTCAACGCATCCAGGAAATCTCCTGGACAACATCGCAGGCCGCTTGCTCATCTTTGCCCACGCGGTAATAGACAAAGGTGTAGATGCGGCCCCCGCCCAAAAGGAGGTTGCAGAATGGTGAGAACGGGGATTTAACCACAAATGGTATGGTTTCATTGTAGCGATTCTCGCCGGGCGGGGAAATCAAGGGGCCGGTACATTTTTCGGATAGTCGCCAGTCGGTGGGCGTTAGAGGGGCCGCTTTGCGAAGGCTGATGTGAATATAGCAGGATAATCCCTTTTCTGTTTATGACATTGTTGACAACTGCCGGTTAATTTGCGATGATTTCATTCCTGGATATGTAACACGCCAGTAGGATTGTTGAAGAAAGGATATTGCTTATGACTATCGAATTTCGCCAGGACTATAGCTATTGCCTTCTCGTGCCCACGAGTATGGGGGTCCGCATCACGCCGGTCAACGGCCAGCCTGTTTACTCCAGTAATACGTTCATCATGCAAGCCACCAGTGCCGAGTCCAATGTGGCCAGTGTATCCAGCTTTTTGGGCCTGCCCGTTAAGATACTGACGAGGTTTGTCAAGGGCAATCCGATCGCCCGGTTCATAAAGGACGATCTTGCAGGCCGTCACATGGACTATGAGGGCAAGGAGGTGGATCAGGGCGGACCATGGGGTTATCGCCACCAGTTCAATATCGCCGACAGCGGCTCCGGCTCCCGCGGGCCGCGGGTTCATAACGACCGTGCCGGTGAAGTGGGACGGACCCTGAACGTCAAAGACTTTGACCTGGATCGAATCTTCGGCAAAGAGGGTGTACAAATCATCCACCTCTCAGGTCTTATCGCCGCCCTTTCGCCCGAGACAGGCACCTTCTGCCTTGAACTGGCCAGGGCCGCCAGGAAGCACGGGACCCGGATCTCATTCGACCTGAACCATCGCGCTTCGTTCTGGAAGGGCCGCGAGACCGAGCTGCATGACATCTTCGCGCAAATAGCCGGTATTTCGGACATCCTCGTCGGCAATGAAGAGGACTTCCAGCTCTGCCTGGGGATCGAGGGCCCGGAGGCAGGCGGCACGGACCTCTCGAACAAGATCGAGAGCTTTAAGGTCATGATCAATAAGGCCAGGAAGGCATTCGGCAATGCCACGGTATTTGCCACCACGCTCCGCCAGGTCGTCAGCGCCAACTGTCACCTCTGGGGTGCGATCATGTCCGAGAGCGACAACTGGCATGTGGTCGAACCGCGAGAGATCACGGTGCTCGACCGGATCGGAGGGGGCGACGGCTTTGTCGGGGGCATGCTCTACGGCATCCTCAGGGGCTGGGAGCCGGCCAAGTGGGTCCAGTTCGGATGGGCCACGGGGGCATTGGCCACGACGCTGTTGACCGACTACGCCCAGCCTGCGGACGAGGACCAGGTTTGGAGCATCTGGCAGGGCAATGCCCGGGTAAGGCGGTAAGTACGGGCGACTGAGAAGCCGGGGGAATTAAATGGCTGCGGTGCTTTTTGTGCTCAGGAAAACTAAAAACAGCCATACTCTGAACGTGAAAAGTCAAGTCAAAGTCACTCTTGCCAGTCATCTATTGAAGACCTCATCCGGCTCTACTTAAATGGTGTCGCCTGTGACATGGACGTCGTCAATGTTCCAGCCGGGGTAGGTTACTGACTCGTCCGTCGGGCCGATACCCCAGCGGAAGTAAACCGTCGCTTGCCCATCGGCGACCGATGGGGGAACCGCGTAATCCACGGACTGCCAGGCGTCGTCGGAAACGTGAGAAAGACCCGTCGTCCACAGATCGGCCCAATTCGTGCCGTCATTCGATACTTGAACGTCGGCGTAGTCATAGGGCGATTCGACCCCAAGCCATCGTCGGAAACTCAGCCTGATGTTTTTGTGTCCTTGACAATTGATGGCCCCGGTTGTCGCATAACGCGTTTCAGTCATATTGTCAGCATAGTCGCCTTCAAGTTCGTATCCGATGACGTTCTCGCCGGTATAGCCTGAATTCGGGTCGCCGTTCCATGAGCCGGCTCCTGTCGGCGCGCCCCATGCCCAGCCTGCATCGAGCAGCCAGTTCGGATCGGTGTCCATATCGGCCCAGTAGATCGCGTTCTGCACGACGGTAACCGATGCGCTCTGACTGTGCTGTCTGATTCCGTCTGTAACGAGGAAAGAGAACGTGTACGTATGCGGCGCCTGGTCTGCTGTAGGCTTCCAGACGACAGTTTGCGTATCCGGAATATAATAAGCCCCTTCTGGCAAATTACCGACCGAGAGCCGAATCGGCTGATTCGTGGGATTCGAGGTAGTCAACTGGAACTCGAGTATCTGGCCCGGTTCGATTTGGTCCGGCACCGATATAGGATCTAACGTTGGTATCGGAAAGACCCATCCCGAGTTTTGAGGATCCCGCCTCGTCATGCCCCAATCGGTCATCGCGGGATCGTACGTGCCCGGCAGGTCGATGACGTGAAATTGATAGTCAAAGCCGGTGACCATCATCTCAAGGTCACCGTCCTGGTCGAGGTCTTCGAGGGCTGGGCAAGTGGAATATTCAGCGGACAAATCCAACATTGGAAATCCCAGTGTAGTCGAGCCGTCTGACTCCCAGGCCATGATCGGCGCCCCGGCTGAAGCGACCACCAGTTCCTTTTGCCCGTCACCGTCCACGTCGCCGATCAAAGGCGAACATAAGCTTGGATAACCCATGAGCGTTTTGGGAAATCCGGCGTTGGATAATTCCATGCCCTCATGGTCGAAGGCGTATACGAGACTGTATGCGAATCCGTCTTCTTCGACGTAGCAGTTGACATATACTTCACAGAAGCCGTCGCTGTTGATGTCTCCGACACTCAAGGCGCCTTCATCGCCAAACGGTCCGCGCACCCTGGTTGTCCAGAGCGTACCGCCATCGATGTGGACCGCCATAACGCTGTCCTCAGTGCAGAACACCAGTTCCGGCTCGCCGTCAGCATCCAGATCAGCGATGGCGGTTCCCTTCTTGCTGCCGCCTCGCCATCTATTGATCTGCTGACCGTTGTGGTCGAGAATGAAGGTGTATACGCGCGTGATGCCGGGGCCGTATCCGCAAAGGGCGATTTCCACGTCGCCGTCGCCATCAAAATCCGCAACGCTTATGGGGCCTTCTGTGGTATATCGCCGCTGCCAGAGGAAGGTTCCATCGCCCTGGATGGCAAACAGGCCGTCGCTTTCTCTGGATTCTTCGTCAAGGGCAACAATAATCTCGCTGTCGCCGTCGCCGTCCAGATCTGCAAGGACGGGACTGCCGATTATATAGGCATACCAGTAGCCGCCAACCTCCACGGGCCAATCGCCCTCCACTGTCTGGCCGCTCTCCACGTGCAGGGCGGTGGCCATGACACTATAATCGTCCACCACAACGATCTCATAATCACCATCGCCATCGATGTCTCCCACCGCCAGGCCCGAAGCCCAAAGGCCTCCTCCCAGCTCAGCAGGCCAGCCGTCAAGTGCTGTTCCATCATCTTTCCAGATGCTTATCGTCCCATCGTAATAGTAATCGTTCATTGTCACTGACGCTTCGACTATTTCGTTTCGTCCGTCCCCGTCAACATCGAGACACAGTGGGCTTCCCAGGTACATCTCATCCGGCATTTCTTCGGGATCTTCCGGCATCTCCGGTATCGGCCATGGTGCCATCTCGGCGCCGAATTCAATGCCAAATATCTTGCGATTGGTGTGGACTGTCCCGTCCGTGGTCACGTTAAGACGCAGCTCGAATGCTCCGGCTCCGGGATTTGTAAACATCAGATGAACGAAACCGTTGGGGTCTATGGGGGAGCTGCCGTCATTTAACAGGTTCCACTCGTCTTGCTCGAAGCCGCGGTACTCCACTTGATAGGAATCGCCATGTACGAACAGGACCATCGGAATGTCATTACCGTCGGACGCGAAGGTCTGCTGCGATCTCGGTTCTACTATTTCTCCCAAAGGATGCCTTCTGTCGGACTCCAGCAGGGCCAGGTAGGCATTTACCCGCCCGGTGCCGACGTAACCGTAATCGGGATCAAGGTCCCCGTAATATACAGGATCGGTAGTGTTTTCCAGGATGGCCCTGACTTCCACATGTGTCAGTTCCGGCTTGTGTGCGAGCACCAGGGCACCGACCGCGGCGACATAGGGCCCGGAAAATGACGTCCCCGCTGTGGCAATGTATTCGTTGTTCAGATCGGTCGTGACAATATCAGTTCCAGGCGCTGCGATGTCAACCCAGTGCCCGAAACTGCTGTGGCCGGTCTTCATGTCTTCGCCGTTGGTAGAGGAGACCGCCATGACGTTGTAATAGGCAGCCGGATAGTGCGGCTTGGTTGTGTCGTCGTTGCCGGCACTGGCCACCAGCAGAACGCCATGTGCAAAAGCGTTATCGATCGCCGCCTTGACTGCAGGGTCTCCCTCCGGGCCGAATTCGTCTGCGCCGAAACTCATGTTCGCCACATGCGCGCCGTTGGCCGCGGCATAATCCAGAGCCGCAGCTACCTCGGCGGAGGTCACGTAGATGCTCAATCGTAAAGCCATTATGCTGCTTTGCCAGTTGACGCCGCAGACGCCTATCCCATTATTACCCACTCCCGCGATGACCCCGGAAACTTGCGTGCCGTGACCCACGACCGAGTAGTATCCTCCACCTTCCGGTATGACGTCGTTGCTGTCGTCCTCGAAGTTCCAGCCGGAAACGTCGTCGATATATCCATTATTGTCGTCGTCTATCTCGTTATTGGGAATCTCGCCTTTATTGACCCAGATGTTGTCCTTCAAGTCAGGATGATTCGCATCGACGCCGGTATCCAGCACGGCGACCACTATATCGTGACTGCCGGTCGAGATGTCCCATGCCTCGGACATCTGGATGAGTTGATGCGCATACTGATCGGGAAACTCCGGGTCGTTCGGATCGCCACATCGCTCATAGATATAATTGGGCTGCGCAAACTCCACTTCAGGGTCACCCCGGAGTTCGGCACACACGCCTGACACATCCCGGTCGGTCCTAAGCAGATAGAATCGAAGCAGCTCGGGGTCCGTCGACCGCTCGCCAGTTGCCTTTGGCTTGGCCGAAGATAAGATACCGATCTTGCCGGGCGCCTGCCCCTGGGGAGTATCTTCGTACTTCAGTCGTCGATGAGCGCCGCCAAACACCGGGCCTTCGTTGGAGAGCCCGTAGTCGGCCTGCAGGCGAAGCAGGGCGGCCTGGTGTCCCATCGCTGCCGACAGCGAAAATAGGCTGATGCTGTCTGCTTGTCTATCCTTGAGCTTGACAATGACCTCGCCCGGCACATAGGTCGGCTGCGGACGAGCCAGTGACCTCGAAGCCTGATCGGTGGCTGCACTGATGTCCTTTTCCTCAGGCGACTGTCCCGCTCTTAATATTCCGGCACCTATAATAACCATTGCAACTAACAATCCAGCCAGTACCATCAGCCGGTATCTGTTCGAGTACTTCACGTTCATTCTCTCGCTCCTTTCACACACAACTATTGCGCACCATTCTTCCCGCAACGGAAGCAACATCTACGAATCGGGGACACGATATCCTCACTCCTCGGATAACCACCTGCACGTATGCGAACTGTCACCATTATACTAATAATCTGAACCTGCAAAGTCAAGTTTAAAAAACCATGTTTTAGCCGTCCCTGTCCCTGGTAATCTGTCATATTTGAATTGATAGCTTGGAAGGGCGGCAGCCTCAAGCGCAGCTTGGGGATGGTTTCTCCCAAGGCTTTGATCAGTCGGATTCACCTGCGCAATAGCCGGATGAAGAAAAATCCTAATAATTCAGCGAAAATGCACGATTTACTGGAAAATCTAATATTTTTAAGTTTTTTTAAAAAACTTATTGACAGAGGAATCTTTTTTTTGATATAATAGTATTCCGATTGGTTTAGTGATATAAGGGTTTTAAATGAAAATATCGGCCTGGTTCAATCCTGGGTAACAATTGGAGTGTACTGATCTAATGGAGATTGAGGATTCCTCCCGATCAAGAGAGTAGATAACAAGCTGGAACTCTCAGATTGGAAAGGAATCCTTATGGTCA
>JBARRE010000592.1:0-1567 GCA_049644065.1 Sedimentisphaerales bacterium
GTAATTATCGACTCGGAAATCGATACGGACAAATATGTTTCGTTTGCGGCTACGAATAACTATCAAGGCGGTGTAATTGCAGCACGGCGGATGGGAAAGATTCTCGACGGAAAAGGGAAGGTGATCGTGGTGAAGTTTATGCCCGGTTCAGGCTCGACGACCAATCGGGAGAATGGCTTTATTGATACCATCGGGAAAGAATTCACCGGTATCGAAATCGTTGACACAAAATACGGAATGGCCACTGTGGAAACGTCATTACAGGCGGCCGAAGATCTGCTGACGAAACACACAGAACTCGACGGTCTTTATGCCTGTAACGCGGGCACTTCGGTGGGCTCGGCACAGGCGCTGCAAAGTCAGGGACGAACCGGGGATATAAAGATGGTGGGCTTCGACGCGGAAGATACGCTCATCGACAAGCTCAAATCAGGAGTAATTGATTCATTAGTAGTACAGGATCCTTACAAAATGGGATATATAGGAGTCAAGACTCTGGTTGACAAACTCAACGGCAAAGAAGTCCCCAAATCAATAGATACGGGTGTCGAGTTGATAACTGTAGAACGCTTAAAGGAACCTAAGATCAAGGCCTTACTTAACCTGCAATGATAGCAACCGCTTATAGAAATAAATTGTCCGGCCCGGAAATTGCATTGTGTATGAGGGGGATTTCTAAACAGTTCGGACCTGTGCAGGCCCTTTCAGAGGTCGGTTTTACGGTCCGCCGGGCTGCGGTCCATGCCCTTGTGGGTGAGAACGGTGCCGGCAAGTCAACGTTAATGAAAATCCTCGCCGGCGTATATCAGCCCGACTGCGGATCGATTGAACTCGATGGAAAGCCGCAGATATTCTCAAAACCGAGTGAAGCTCTAAATGCTGGGATATCGATGATCTATCAGGAACTGGATCTGGCGGAACATTTAACTGTGGCGGAAAATGTTTTTCTGGGAATGGAGCTGCCGGGACGTCTTCCTTTTATGATGGACCACAAAAAGATGACAGCCCGGACGGCTGAGCTGGCCCGGCGGTTTAATTTCAAAATCGATCCGGCGGCTGTCGTCGAAGAGCTTGCCCTGGGAGATTGCCAGGTTGTTGAGATACTCAAAGCTTTGATGCGCAAGGCATCGATTATTGTTATGGATGAGCCGACATCGTCTCTGTCGGAAAGTGAAGCGGCAATACTTTTCAAGCTGGTCAAAGCTCTTCGCCAACAGGGGCTTTCCATCATCTATATTTCCCATCGGCTGGAAGAGATTGTCGGATTGGCCGATGATGTCAGTGTGTTGCGGGACGGCCGGGTGGTTCATTCCGGGCCAATGGCTAAGTTGGATATTCCCAAAATCGTTCACTACATGGTGGGAAGAGAATTGAAGGATTTTTTCCCCGCCAGAAATGTCAATATCGGCCCAACTCGTGTTAAAGTCAGAAACCTCTCTTCCGGGAATGGAGTAAAGGACATCTCATTCGATATTCGAAAAGGTGAAATTGTGGGAATGGCCGGATTAGTCGGCGCCGGGCGGACCCAGGTTGCTCAGGCACTATTTGGTGTCGATAGAAAAACTTC
>JBARRE010000593.1:0-15811 GCA_049644065.1 Sedimentisphaerales bacterium
GCGGCCGTCACAACAATCCGGCCGTCCCCGCAGCCAAGGTCGTACACCAAATCTTCTTTCTTGACTTGTGCCAATTCCAGCATTTTGTCTACGACATCCTGGGGAGTGGGAACATATACCACATCCACGGCATTGTACGTTATGCCTTCAACGTTTATCTCCGGAGACTCCGGCAGGACAATGTTGCCTTCGTTTTCGGCATGCAAATTAATCCATCCCAACCTCGGCGCATCCAGCGAAAATGTCAATTCGGCCTTTAATGGTATTGTCGAACCGGGCTCGCTCCTTAGGGCTCTAAGCAGACGCGCATAAGTGACTTCGTCCGGCAGCGTTAGTACCTTCTTTGTGTTCGGAGGTACTGTGACATTATCAAAAGCAGTTGCCGTAAGAAACGTACGACCGCCGCTGACAAGGGCGTAGCGTAAGCGCTTCAACGACAAGCTAACCGGATAAGGATTATCAATTTCGACGTCGAAGAGCACTGTGGCATAGTCAAGCTCGACGCCTCCGAACCGCATAGCTTCCAGATGCACCGCAGGCTCCTGGTCGTATTGGATATCAGGCGTAGTTTCACAGCCTGCGAAGAAAGTTGTCGTCAATACTACAGAAAGAATCAGACATTGTATAACTCTCATAGCCGTGACTCCTTTCAACGCAAGCTCGTTTAATCCTACCGGGGCCGGGCTTCAGCTTGAGATTGTCGATTGTTGCCCGAGAGAAGCTGCTGCGTCTTCTTTGGGTCTGAGTTTTTGCAGTTGCAACGGTGAGGATTTTATCCTTGTGAATTTTACTCCTCTGCCGGTTACAATTTCCTTTAGCTCTCTCACAAAATCAACATACTGCAGCAATGCCCAGGCGCTGTTGTCCCATCGCATCTGATAGCCTCTCTGGTGAGCCTGCTTTTCCATCATTAGCCGTTTTTTCTGGTTGAAGACTACATAGTCGAGGGCCAGAGCGATCTGCTGAATCGATGCCTGGCCCGGATCGACCAGGATTCCGCGCGCGTATCGGCCGACAATAAGACCTTCGGAGCACTTTTTGTTCGAGTGGATAAGCTCCCGGGCATAAAGTGATTTTGTGGCGATGGCGACCCGGCCCGAACCGAGCGTATCGGCCAGGATGCCGCTCGATATTTGCTGCATATTAAGATATGGCAGGACCATGCAGTTTGTCGCTCCATACAGTTCGACCAGTGTGGTTTCATCCAGAAAGGTATCGAGGAAGACAACGTCATTTTTATCAAAGTCCACGTCATGCAGGTCTTTGACTTTACACCAATTGAGCTTCGAATCTTCGAGAGCCTCAGTCAGCATGGCCTGATATTGACGATAAGGTTCGCCACCTTCGGCTTTGACGAACTCCGGATGACATTGACCGGCAATCAGATAGACGACACGGGCTCGTTGTTCCTCCGTGCAGGACTCAGTTAGAAACCTGCCGTATGCCCTTATGCTGTATTGTATTCCTTTATCCGGCGACAACAGGCCGATCGTGGTAATCAGAAAACGGTTCTCCAGCCCGTGCTTGTGTTTGATTTCGAGCCGGTCGAACTGCGAACGGTGCTGCATCCTGATTCCGTGGTCGATGTGTTTGAGCTTGACGTGTGCGATTCCATAACTCGGCGATTCGAGAATGTGGATCGCACTTTCCGTTGTCACGATTAGGCCGTCGCTGGATTCGGCAAGATCCTGCAGGACTTTTCTTTGATGCTCGTCCGGATTATCGAGCACTGTATGCAGGTAGACCAATGCGATAAGGCCGTTCGCTTTGAAGGTCCTGGCCATTTTGATGAAATTCGTGCCCTGTCCGTCATTACCGTTATCGTCCGGATCCAGGCCGTATTCGTGCTGCAAAAGCACAACCGTGTGATTAGAGCTTTCCTTTGCGCGAGCTATAATATGAGTGGTTGTATCCCGCCATGATGCGGGATTGTACTGGTCGATTTTCAGGTCAACAGGAATGTCGTACCGACCGCTGCCGTTGTCGATGGCGGCGATCCTGATATACCCGATTTCCGCAGTAAAGTGTGCCAGCGCCGTTGCCAGGTCGCGGGAGAATGTACCGATCCCGCACCGACGCGGCGGATACGTGCTGACCATACGAATGTTATACGGCATAAACTTTTCACTCCTGTAATATGCCGGCAGCAGTCAGGACGTTTATCATCCGATGGCCGCCAGCACGCCTTTGACATAGCCGACCGATTCGGCCAGACCCGCCAGCGGGTCTTTGGCGTCCTTTTCGTATTCGAACGAAACGATGCCGTCGTAATCCATCTTTATAAGAGTTTTGAGGAACCTGGGGATATCGATAACACCGCGCCCGACTTCGACTCCATGCCCATTCTTATTCGCCGCCGAGACGTCCTTAATATGGACATCGTGGAGACGGTCGCTGCATAGCTTGGTTTCTGCGATGGGATCGGATTCGTAGCGCTTGGTATGTCCGATGTCGTGACACATGCCGATGCGTTTGTCCATGTTCTTTATATGTTCGAGCGCAACCGAGGGAGTTGGAAAGATGTCGTCGCCCGGACCGTGGTTGTGGATCGCCACTTTGATATCGTATTGTTTGACCTTTTTCTCGATCATCGGCAGCATCTCGTACGACGGCGCTGCGATAATAACCTTCATACCCGCAGCTTTGGCATAGTCGAAGGCCTGATTTACCTGGTTTTCATTCTTCATGCTGATTACTCCGCCGCCGTAAAGGACCAGCCCGGCGTCTTTGACTTTCTGCACCGTGGCCTCGATCTGGGCCGGCGTGCTGTCCAGCTCCATGTGCATGCTCTTGAAACAAATGTATTTCAAGCCAACTCGTTTGGTCATCGCCAGCGTATCTTCAAGCTTGAATTCTCTTAAAGTGTACGAAGCCAGGCCTAACTCAAACTTCGGCTTACTTTTCCGCCCTTTACCGGCACTGCCGACCTGAGCCAAACAGGGCCCGGATCCAGCCAGCGAGGCCGCTCCAACACCCACTACCTGCAGAAAATGTCTTCTGCTCTGTTCTGTATTTTTCATCTGTTTTTTCTCCTTAATTGGCGTTCCGGCACTGTTTTGTGCTTTCACGCTGAGCATAAGGCAAATCCTTTTCAAATGCAAGGAAATTCACTTTGCCGAACTCAAGACAGTTTGGTATTATCATAGTTTCGAGGCCATATGCCAAAGTTATGGTTTTTCAAGGAGAAAGGCAGGTAAGAGCAACTGAAACGTCGAAGAACCAAACAGACAGAGAAAATCACACGCCGGCAGCTCCTTAAAAGCTCTGCTGTGGCGACAAGTGCAATCCTGTTCGGACCGACAATCCTACCGGCGAGAGTTTTCGGCGCCGAGGCCCCGAGCAACCGCATTACTGTAGGAATGATAGGAATGGGGCGGCAGGCCTATTATTCCAATATTAAATCGTTTCTCGCCGCATCCGATGTCCAGGTCACAGCGGTCTGCGACGTGGATACATGGAGACTCGACAACGCCCGAAAAGCCATCGAAGAGCACTACGGCAAAGACTGGACCACAGGAGTGTTCAGGGGCTGCTCGGTCTTTAGAGATTTTCGCAAGCTTCTGGATCGGCCGGATATTGACGCAGTAATGATTTCCACGCCCGACCACTGGCACGTGCCGATGGCAATCGCCGCGGCAAAGGCCGGCAAGGACATCTGCTGCGAGAAACCGCTGACATTGAGCATTGCGGGCGGCCGGGCGCTCAGCGATACGGTCAGTCGGTACAACCGTGTCTTCCGCACCGACAGCGAATTCCGTTCTCATGCGTGCTTCCAAAGGGCGTGCGAGCTGGTGCTCAACGGCCGCATCGGCAAAGTGCATACGATTCGCACCGGCGTTCCCGCTGGCGATGTGGGCGGCCCGCCGGAGCCGGAGATGCCCGTGCCGCAGGAGCTGAATTACGATATGTGGCTGGGTCCGGCACCGTTTGCCCCTTATACGCTCAATCGCGTCCACCCGCGGCAAAGCTATGACAGGCCCGGCTGGATGCGAGTTCCCGACTATTGCGAGGGAATGGTTACCAACTGGGGAGCCCATCTCAACGATATCGCGCAGTGGGGCAACGGCACCGACCGCACCGGGCCAGTCGAGGTCGAGGGCAGCGGCAAGTATCCTCGCGACGGCCTCTGGAACGTATTGTTGAGCTTCGAGCTGGAATACAAGTACGCCAACGGCGTGAGGCTCTTCTACAGCATCAGCCAGCCGCACGTGCGATTCGAAGGGACCGAAGGCTGGATCCAGGCCAACTACAACGACCGAAGTCTCAAAGCCGAGCCTGAGTCGATCCTTAAATCGCCAATCGGCCCGGATGAAATCCACCTGCCCCTGAAAAGTGAGAAGCGTGACTTTATCGATGCCGTCAAAACGCGCGGGCAAACGCTGGCCGACGCCGAGGTGGGTCACCGAACCAACTCGCTGTGCCAGATAGGACACATCGCCATTCAACTCGGCAAAAAACTGCATTGGGACCCGGATGACGAGAAGTTTATCAACGACGATGCCGCCAATAGGCTGCTGAGTCGGCCGATGCGAAGTCCGTGGAGGCTGTGAAATGATTATTGATAATTGATTAATGATTATTGTGACACTTGTGACAGGGTAGAAATATGAAAAGCGACAGAATAAGAAAGACACACATGGTAACTCGCCGGCAGTTTCTTAAAGGCTCGGCGGTCGCCGCAACAGGTTTTTTGGCCCCGACAATCGTGCCGGCCTCGGTCTTCGGAGCCGATGCGCCGAGCAATCGTATCACGATAGGCTTCGTTGGCGTCGGGCGGATGGGGATGGGCGATCTGCGCGAGCTTCTGGGACACAAAGAAGCACAAATCGTCGGCGTCTGCGATGTCGATGCTAACAGGACCAAAAATGCCCAGAAAACCGTCGAAGCGTATTATGCTAAAAGGAGCGCCGGCGAAACATACAAAGGATGCAGAACGTACGGCGACTACAGAGAGCTGGTGACACAAGACGATATCGATGCCGTCTGCGTTGTCACTCCCGACCACTGGCACGCGCTGCCTTCGATTGCCGCGGCCAAAGCGGGCAAGGACATATTCCTGCAAAAGCCGCTGACGCTTACTATTCAGGAAGGGCGGGTCCTGAGCGACACGATTCGCCGCTACAATCGTATCTTCCAGGTCGGCAGCCAGCAGCGTTCCGACTCGCGGTTCCGCCAGGCCTGCGAGCTGGTGCGCAACGGGCGGATCGGCAAGCTGCACACCGTCAAGGTCGGTTTTGGCACAGACCCGGGCACAGGCCCCGAGCCGCCGATGCCGGTACCTGATAATCTCGATTACGACATGTGGCTCGGCCCGGCGCCCTGGGAAGCTTATACCGAGAAGCGCGTCCATCCCAAGACCGGCTACGGCCGGCCAGGCTGGCTGCGTATCGCCGCTTATGGCGCCGGAATGATAACCGGCTGGGGCGCCCACCACAACGACATCGCCCAGTGGGGCATGGGAACCGAATACACCGGCCCGGTCGAAATCCAGGGGCAGACCGAATATCCGAAGGATGGACCTTGGGACGTGCACGGCGATTTCAGTATCGAGTATACCTACGCCAACGGCGTCAAGGTAATCTGCACCGACAATAAAAAGAACAAGCAGGGCGTACTTTTCGAAGGCACAGAAGGCTGGGTCTATGTCAAACGCGGGCAAATCGACGCGAAGCCCAAGAGCCTGCTGACCTCGACCATCGGCCCCGATGAAATCCGGCTGTATAAGAGTAATAACCATAAGGCTAACTGGCTCGAATGTATAAAGTCGCGGGCCGAAACCATCGCCCCCGTTGAGATCGGGCACCGCTCGTGCACTGTCTGTTTGCTTGGCGAGATCGCGATGCGGCTCGGCAGAAAGCTCAAATGGAATCCCGACACCGAACAATTTATCGGCGACGAGATGGCTAATCGAATGCTGTGGCGACCGATGCGAAGCCCGTGGCAGCTTTGAGATTTACTATTTTCTATTTACTATTGACTATTTAATAAGACAGGAGCTTCTTATGAATCGGTGGACACAAGTCTTTGCAGCTTTACTTATATTCACGTTCGGGTGTTCTCGGAGGCCGGCGGCTTCGCAGAAGGTTGCGGCAAAAATCGAAAAGGACCAGGTTGTCGTTGACGTTGACGGCAAATTGTTTACGTGCTACAAGTTCGCCGACTCGCAGAAGTATCCGTATTTCTGGCCGGTCAACGGGCCGCTCACCGGCAAGTCCATTACCACCGAGACCTCCGAGCCGTCTCCGCATCATCATTCGCTGTTCTTCGGCTGCGACCGTGTTAACGGCGGCAACTACTGGCAGGACGTCAACGAGCGAGGCCAGATTCTTTCGCAGGGCCCGAAGATTGCCAAGGCATCGGGGCAGCGGATCGTTCTTACCGATACGTGCCTTTGGAAACAGCCCGGCAAGGAACCCGTTATCGAAGACACGCGGCAAATCACGATCTGTGCTCCGAGCGAGACGCTGCGGATTATCGACTTTAAGATTACCATGATGCCCCTGGTCGATATCGAGATACTCAAGACCAACCACTCGCTGTTCTCGGCGCGGGTTGTGCCGGAATTGAGCGTCCAATCGGGCGGCGTGCTGATAAACTCCGAGGGCGAAACCAGCGAGAAAGGCACATTCGCCGCCGCCTCGCCCTGGTGCGATTACTCCGGCACGCGGGACGGGGCCGTCGAGGGCATCGCCATTCTGCAGAATCCCGCCAACCGCTGGTATCCCAGCAAATGGTTCACCCGCGATTACGGCTTTTTCTCGCCGACGCCCATGTACTGGCTCGAAGGCGACAAGCTCAACCTGGCCAAAGGCGAAAAGCTCTCGCTCGAATACCGCGTCGTCGTCCACACAGGCGATGTCAAAACCGCAAACATCGCCGAGCTTTTCAACTATTACAAAAAGGCAGCCAATTCGAAGTAGCTAAGGAGCAAAGGCACAGAGGAGCAAAGATATAAACGTGCCGCTGATAAAGCACGCAGGATTTTCCATTTTCAATTCTCCTTTCTGCAAGGTCTGAATCTACATCGTCTCCGGGATGGCGAAGTCAATGCTGACCTCGGCTGGAAATACAAATTGGCTTTGTTTGGGTTTGTTTTTTCGACAGCCAGAAGGCGGCTTTGTTCTCTTAAGCCCTTTTCATATAAATGTTTACATTCATTTTGGCCTTTTGGGGATTGGGTTTGTTTTTTTAACTTAGTCCAAGCCGGCCTCGCCTTGGGAGGGGCAAAGGTGCAGTTGATTAAGTCCATCGGTTTCTCAATTTTCCCATTCTCCGTTTTGAGCCTTTGGAATTTGAATTTCGATATTGTTTAGGATTTAGATATTCGTATTTAGAATTTGGTCACTTTTCGCCTGATGCGAAAAGTTGCGCCTCTACTATTGGCCCGACATGCGTGTTTGATGCGAAAATCTACATAAATGTCGGCGATGTTTTCAACGTAAGTGCTTTATTGATATAGGATAAAAAAATATTTAACTTTCTTCATTTTTGTTTCCAACTACCATCGCTTTTGGTCGAAATTCCGCCTAATTCCTGCCTATCTTAACATGTTTCTTTAATTATCCGTTCTGCGCTCGGAATTCTCAATTCGCACGGCCGACCAAGACCACATTTATGTCCTGAGGGCCAGCGGAACCTGGAGAAAAAAGAGACAAAAACTGCTTTTATAAAACTTTTATATTGACAGACTTATGTCAATCAGGTATGATTCTAATGACATTTAGCTTCATGGAGGAGCGGTGAGGAAACATCTCTTGCAGATACCAAGTTTCCCGCCACGAACAGCCGGTTATTTTCAGGGCAATCGCACGCGCAAACACAGCCGGAAATACGGCTTATATGTGCGTTCTCTAAAAGATTGATTCGGCTGTAAGATTCGGAGAACATTTTAGCAAATCTTCGTTAATTACAGCCGGAATGGAAAGGAGCGAAATGATGAAAAAGATGCTCATTCTTATAAGTATGGTAGGATTGGGTTTTCTGCTCGCCTGGGCGGCTTCTGAAGACAATTCACAGCAAAAGGCAGAATTGGAAAGCCTTAAGGCCGAGTTGCAGCAGCTAAAATCCGATATAGAAAAAACCGAGAGCGAAAGAGACACATTCAAGGTAAGAATAGCCCTCGTTGAAAAAAATCGCGACGAGCTGCAAGAGCAGGTCGATGAACTTACCGAATCGCGCGACAAGATGCAGAAGCAGGTTGAAGAATTCAGCTTCTCGCGCGACCAGTCACGGCAGCAGCTCACCGAAATTATCGGCACGCGCGACAAGTTAAAGCAGCAGGTCGATGAACTTACCGGCTCGCACGACAAGCTGGAGCGGCAGCTCACAGAGTTTAACACTTCGCGAAACCAGTTGCGAAGGCAGGTCGATGAGCTCACTCGGTCTCGCAATGCGGCTGTTGCCGATGCACAGGTAGCTCAGGAACGAATCAATATACTTTTGGATCTGGTGGATGCCGAGACGAAGGGGTTTCGCGAGCTGCAGGATCAGGATGGGCTTACTGTAACAAGTCAAGCAAAACAGAATACACAACCACCCATGATCAAAGTCAGCGAGGATCCCAATGTTCTTACTGATATCAATTGGCCTCCTGTTGTCAAGAGCCAGGTCGGCGAGCGACCCACCTGTCAAAGTTTTAATACAACTCGACCGCAAATAATGCCGGGACAAAGCTCAACTTTAAGCTGGCAGGTTTCGAATGCCGAGAGCATTCGCATAGAACCCGGCATAGGCTCGGTTAGTGTTTTGGGTTCGAGGGCCGTCAAGCCATCTACGACGACTACATATACCTTGATTGCAGCGAATAAAGCGGGAGAAAGTAGAAAAACATGCAAAGTCGAAATCGGTGAGCAGCCCACCGTTCGAAGTCAAGTTATTGAGCGGCCCGCTGTCCTTACCGAAGTCATTGAGCCTCCTGTTATCAGCAACCGTCTCGGCGAGCGTCCCACTTGTTCCAGTTTTAATACATCTCGTCCGCGGATTATGCCGGGACAAACCTCTACTTTAAGCTGGCAGGTTTCGAATGCGGACAGGGTTCGCATAGAACCCGGCATAGGCCCGGTTAGTGCTTTGGGATCGAGGGCCGTTAATCCATCTACGACGACTACATATACCTTGATTGCATCGAATAAAGTGGGCCAGAGCAGACTATCATGCAGGGTCGAAATCAACGAGCGTATTACCATCTTTAGTACCGATGCAATCCATCCTCGGATACTGCTCGAAGAAGACAAGGCTTCCGGCGACCGCAAAGTATTGCCCGGGCGGAAACCTCAGGTGAGCGATCCGAACTCGACGCTGGGAAAATTTCTTGGATACCGCGCTCGGAAAGACGAGACAGGCAAATTCATATTCATCCCGGTTTACGAGAACAAGCAGAAAGAATAGGCAGTTCAGAACAGCCCGGCGTTTATCCTTTGTGAATCGCTCTTATAAGCGGCTGACAATCCCCTTCAAAGCATTTCTATAACAAAAGCTTGAAATCCCAAGACAGTTTCGATACTCTATTGTCAATGAGGCTCGGCGGCGTAGCTGAGCGAGTATAAACGGTAAAACTTAGTGAAGGGAAAACGAAGGATGAAAAGCAAACTTCTGATCGTATGTCTGACTGTATTGATCCTGTCGGGCCAGGTCCTGGTTGCCGGGGAAAAGCAGAATTCGGCCGTAACGCCTGAGCATCGCCATAGCTGGTGGACTCTGCGTAACGACACCGTCAACGAGCGAGTCAAGCAGGGCAACGTCGATCTGCTTATGATTGGTGATTCGATTACTCACGGCTGGGAAGGCGGAGGAAAGAAGCAATGGGATAAATACTACGAGCCGCGGAACGCCGTCAATATGGGCTTCGGCGGAGACAGGACGCAGCACGTATTGTGGCGGCTGGAACACGGCCACCTGGAAGGTATTACGCCGAAACTCGCGGTGCTAATGATTGGCACCAATAACTCCAACGGCGACGACAACACCGCCGAGGAAATCGCCGACGGCATTATCGCCATCTGCAAGAAGCTCCGCGCCGATTGCCCGAAAACCAAGATACTCATCCTGGCTATTTTCCCACGCGGCACCGAACCGTCGCAGCAGCGTGAAAAGAACGACAAGGCGTCGCTGCTGGCCTCGAAGATCGCCGACGGCAAGATGATTCACTACCTGGATATCAACGACAAGTTCCTGACTAAAGACGGCTTTCTTTCCAAGAAGATAATGCCCGACTATCTGCACCCGAACGAAGAGGGCTACAAGATATGGGCCGAAGCCATCGAACCGAAGGTGGCTGAGTTGATGGGCGAGAAACCTAAAAAATAATCATAGAAGCCTTGTTGATATTATTCCGGAAGTGATACTTAGCCTTATAGCTGAGCAGGGATAAATGGAATATCCCGATTGGAGGTACCGGAGATGGCCGCTATGTTTTTTCATGTTGAGCAGCGAAGGGCATGGATCAGGACGAGTACGCACACGGTCGTCTATGATCGCGAACCCGATTATCCGCGCTTCGAACGGGATCCGAGCGGCAAGGTAAAACGCATGCTTCGGATATGGCTCGCCGAGCGCAATACCGACCGGCCATTACTTCGTGCTTATCTCGGCACTGTTACTTTCTGCTTCATCAAGCCTTCTTTTAGAGATCTGTGCCGGCTTTTTCATCTCACGACCAAAGCGGCAAAAGCCGCCGGCGAGTCTGCCAAAGCGCTCCGGCACGATTTAGCAGGCTTGCTGCGTAAGTACATTCATGAAGAATACGGATAGCAGGACCTCACGCAACTCGATTCATTAAGCCGCAGCCTGAGCCTGACTCGTCGCCTCAGCAACAGCAATACTCGTGCGGACTGTCGGGGCAGATCGGCTTGTGCAGAAATTCGCCGCGGGCGACCCGCTGCTCTTCCCTCTGGAAAAGAGACAGGCACGTTTGGGCCGTCTCCTTAAGCTTCTGCGTTTCGGCATCGGTAATAGGCTGATAAGTTCGTCCAGCTTCGATTGCCAGGTCGAGAAGGTCGAGGAATGAAGGCGGTATTCCAGCGACGACCGGTTTTTGCGACAGGGTATATCGCATCGCGGCGTTGGTATCGGCCTGAGTCTCGGTCGCACGGTACCACCATTTTCGAGTTTGTTCGGCGCCCTTAGGCCAGGGGCCTTCCGACATCGGCTTGATAGCCACCACCGCCGCTCCCTGCTCATTCGCAAGCTCGAGTACCGCTTTACCGAATCCTATTTTAAACATCTCGACGAAATTGATTGGGAACATGACCGTATCAAAACGAAAGCCGTTCATGGCCTCAATCGCTCCTTTGGTCGTATGGGCGGAAAAACCGATGTAGCGGATTTTGCCCTGCTCTTTCGCTTTGAGAATGGTCTCCATAGCGCCACCGGGGCCGAGCGCCTGTTTTACCTCTTCCGGCGTGCGAATGTGGTGCAGTTGATACAGATCGAAATGGTCGGTCTTGAGCCTCATCAGCGAGCGATCCAGCTCCATGAGCGCGCCGTCCTTATCACGCATCTTTGTCTTGCAGGCCAGAAAGATTTTGCTGCGGTCGACACCCTGGAGTCCGATGCCCATCTTTTTCTCGCAATCGCCGTCCTTGCCGTATGCCGGCGCGACGTCGTAATAGTTAATGCCCTTTTCGAAGGCGTCACATATTCCCTCATTACAACGGCCCTGCTCGTAATGGGTAAGGGCCAGTCCCGGAAAACCTACGATCGAGACTTTCTCGCCGGTCCGTCCGAGCACCCGCCTCGGCAGCCCGGCTACTTTTTCGACTTCCCTTTTTGAGGATGACTCGTCCGCGCTTAAGGCCGGCTGCACGCCAAGAGCCAAACCCCCGGTGACACCGCCCACAACTTTCAGGAATGACCTTCTCTCCATGATAAACTCCTTGTCTTTGAAAGATACAAGTTAAGCTTTATTTAATTCGACCCGGAAAAGCTCCAAATCACGGCCGCTATTATAAAAGGCTAATAAACGTCCTGTCAAGACCGGAGGCTAATACTTTTGTTCCTGTTGCATAAGCTGCATTCACGCCTTATAATCTTTATGCAGTAATTCTCGCGATAACACACGTATTTATAGCTAATAGAGGAACGAAAGATGAAAGACCAAACAAAGCGTATATCACGAAGAGATTTATTGAAATCCGGCGCTGTCGTTTCGGCGGGTGCCCTGGCATCACGGAGCGGCCGAGTTTTCGCTGCGGGCTCGGATAAGATGAGGGTGGCTATTATAGGCTGCGGCGACCGGGGAACGCAGGATGCTATCGATTGCCTGAAGTCCGCCCGGGGCGTGGAAATGATAGCGATGGCAGACATTTTCCAGGACAGGATCGACAGCTCGCTGGCCAGAATGAAAAAAGCTTTGCCGGACAAAGTCAAAGTCACGCCGGAGACGAGCTTTCTCGGCTTCGATGGTTATAAGAAGGTCATGGCGATGAAAGAGGTGGACATCGTGCTGCTTACGACTCCGCCGGGATTTCGGCCGCCTATGGTCAAAGCGGCGCTCGAGGCCGGCAAGCACATTTTCATGGAGAAACCCGGCGCGGTGGACCCGGTCGGCATACGCTCGCTAATGGCTTCGGCGGAGCTGGCCGACAGGAAGGGGCTGTCCATAGTCGTCGGCACGCAGCAGCGATGGCAGCCGCAGTATCTCGAACTGATGAAACGCATCCATGACGGCAAGCTCGGTGACGTCGTCGGCGGGCAGGCGTACTGGAACTGGGGCAGCTCCAAGTGGCACTTCCAGGAAAGACAGCCCGGCTGGTCCGACATGGAATGGCAAATTCGATGCTGGCCGTACTTTGTCTGGCTCTCGGGCGATCATATCGTCGAGCAGCATCTGCACAATATGGATATTCTCAACTGGGCCATCGGCTCGCCTCCGATCCAGTGCCTGGGCATGGGCGGCCGGCAGTGCCGGACCGGCCCGGAGTTCGGCAACATCTATGACCATTTCACCTGCGAATACGAATATGCCAGCGGCATTCGAGTGATGAGTATGTGCTCCCAGATCGAAGGCTCCACGCCGCGAGTCGGCGAGCGAGTCGTCTGCACAAAGGGAGCGACCTATACGACACGGGGCGAAGGGTATATCGACGATGTCAAGGGCAGCAGAATCTTCAAATACGAGGACGAGATCCACAGCGGCGAAGTGGCCCAGTGCGCGAATCTGATCAGGAGTATCCGCGAAGGCAAACCCATCAACGAGTGCAAGCGGCTTGCCGAAAGCACGATGACCGTTATCCTTGGCCGGCTAAGTGCCTACACGGGCCGGGCGCTTAAATGGGACTGGGCCATGAAGGCCTCGAAGCTCGATTTGTCGCCGGAGAAATACGAACTCGGCGATCTGCCAGTCCGGCCGGTTTCAATGCCCAGTAAGACAAAGCTGATGTAGCAGCAAATCGGATTCGGCGAAAACTTTAATAGCTCAGGGAGTCTTCTTAGTAGATTCGGCGGCAGCGCTTATTCGCCCGTGTTCCGTCGGCGTTTGAGAATTTCCGGGTGCAGGTAGCCGTTACACGTGCGGTGTCCCTCGGCGGCGAGCTTTTTCAGCTCTGGTTTTATAACGCCGAATCTATCCATCGGGAAGTTCTTGAAACCGAGCATCCGGGCGGGCGAATCGGGCCTGACCTGGAAGTCGAGCGCTTCGGGATCGACGAACATCGGGTCGGCCTCGATGGAATGCACATCCAGCCCGGCGGCCTGCCACTGTTGAAGGCTCATCTGGCGAACGCCCTGAAGCTTCGGATCCACTGAGCCGGGAACGAATTTTACAGAGGTTCCATCGCTTGCCCGGTAAAGATTGTAATCCCAATCCGCGACGTCGAGCGGTTTGGCCCGGATGCCCACATACGCGGCGCGGCCCTCGCTTAGAACGACGATGTTGTTTTTGAAGATGTCGCCTTTATCGTCGAAGCAGACGTGGACATTAATTGAATCGAGGAAAATGTTGTTCTCGATTCTGCGAAAAAAACCCTCACGAAGCTTCAGTCCGCAGCCCAGCGTCAGGTTGTTATAGATATAGTAGTTCGTCGAGCCGTCGTCCAGGTCGATACCCCATGAATGTCCCCCGGCGTGCCAGAAACGGTTATTGCGAATGATGGTGGTTTTGTAGTTGTCCAGCCGGGCGCGTTTCTTCGCAAGTTTCTGTCCCCTGCTGTCCTGCGGATCGTGAAAAGGTTTCGCGCTGTGGTGCGGCGTTTTCCAGTAGCGGTCGCGTCCCCAGGAATTGAAGGGGCCGTGGTCGCCGG
This sequence comes from Sedimentisphaerales bacterium, assembly GCA_049644065.1. Taxonomy (GTDB): domain Bacteria; phylum Planctomycetota; class Phycisphaerae; order Sedimentisphaerales; family Anaerobacaceae; genus JAFGPJ01. The sequence continues at coordinate 14,238 of JBARRE010000593.1, forward strand.
TTTCGATTACCGTATCGAAGACGTCGTTGAATTCTATCACATGCCCGCCCCAGCAGCCGTCGTTCACAGTGATGCCGGAGCGCGGCACGCTGAAGATTGTGCAGTGACTAACGGTGACATCCTCCGACATGGAGATAAAAACGCCGGCCGTTTGTTTGCCGACCCGGCCGATGTTATAAATGAGGCAATCGTGAATCAGGCAGTCTTTCGGGTAGTCGGGGCTTTTCGGGCCGGGCTTCGTGTCAAAATCCTCCTCAGGCCAGTTATTGTCGTAGCTTATGGCCCCGCTTCGGACGGCCTCGTAGCTGCCGACCGCGCATACGGCGCTTTCGCCCAGCTTATGGAAACGCGACCCGCTGACCTGGCAGCGGCGGTTGTACCCGTCGAAAAATACGCCGTTACCGCCGGGCTGGTTGAAGAAACAGTCACGAATCGAGCAATCCTCGGCGCCTTTGAACCGCACGGCGGCCAACCTGCAGATCGACCAGTCTCCGCGCAAGAGCGGCTCGTATTTGCCGAGAAACGTTCGGGCCGTGTGGATAAACTCTATGCCTTCGAGACTGATATGCCTGACCGGCCGCTTGGATGAACCATCGAATAAGAAGAGTTCTTCCAAGCCGGCGGTTTCGACGACGGCAGTCCGCATGTCCACGCCCGGCGGGGGATAGAAATACAGCACGGCCTTCTCGCGATCGAGATACCACTCACCCGGGTCATCCAGCTCCTCGAAAATGTTTTCGGCCATGACCTGGCCTTTGTGAAAATCCGCTGTGCGGTTCTGCTGCCGGCCGCCTTCAAGGTTGAGCGTGCCCTTGCCGCTATCGAAACCGGTAATCCTGTAGTGGATGCTCCCCCAGCGGTGTATATGGATTGCGTGCATAAAGCCGGTCTGGGGATTCTTCCAGTTTTCCGCGCGCCGGCAAAGATTCTCGTAGGAAGTCACGCCGTCGAATACGTAGGCATCGGGATCGCGATTGGGAAAGCGCGCCATCTGTTGTCGCTCGCCGTTGACGAATAGCTGATCGAAGGAATTCGAATCGATAATCTCCCTGTCGATTTTATCCAGTTGGATTCCGGCTTTTTACTCCTGCCATTGAAGCGGCAATCGCCGGCCCCCGCTTACTCTGACCTGTTCTTTTTCGTAAGCCCTGTAAATGACGGGATTATCCTGCGTTCCAGAATCCTCCGGAGTAAAAACGACTGGCTCGGCCAGGTAGTACGTCCCCCTGCGTAAATTGACGGTGACCGGCTCGGTTCCGGCGGCGTTACGAGCGGCTTGCTGAGCCTGTAGTATTGTGGCAAAAGGTTGAGCAATCGTCCCGGGATTGGCATCGCTGCCATCCGGCGAGACAAAGAACTCCGCTCCGGGTGCGGCGGCAAATGTCACCGCCAGCAAAAATAGTGCTAATCTATATTCTTTTCTCATGTTTCGTCAAACCTCCTGTGGCGATCTATTAATTTTCTCAGGTTTTGCTCGGCAATTTCTTTTCCCACGGATTGGCTTTACGCGGCGTGTATCCGGGTCGTGCATCTTTTTCAGGCATGGTGTCCACGACGGCCTGAAACTTCTCAAT